>JBPEXK010000361.1:0-6105 GCA_052031745.1 Marinobacter sp.
GTGGCCTGGGCGTCAACCACACCGGCGTGGCGGGAGCCGACAAAGTCGGTGGAAACCACTTCCGGCGAGTTCACGAAGTCGATCTGCTTCTGCAGCTCGGAGTGCAGCGCCATGTCGCGCAGGTAGTCGTTCACGCCCTCAACGTCCACATCCTTCTTCAGGTTAAGGTTGAGGATGGCCATGGACACGTTCGGGGTCGGAACCCGGATCGCGTTACCGGTCAGCTTGCCTTTCAGCTCAGGCAGTGCCTTGGCAACGGCCTTGGCAGCACCGGTCTCGGTGATAACCATGTTCAGCGGGGCGCTGCGGCCACGACGGCTGCCCTTATGGTAGTTGTCGATCAGGTTCTGGTCGTTGGTGTACGAGTGAACCGTCTCAACGTGACCGTCTTCGATGCCGTACTCGTCATCGATGGCCTTCAGTACCGGGGTGATGGCGTTGGTGGTGCAGGACGCCGCAGACAGGATCTTGTCGTCTTCGGTGATCCAGTCGTTGTTGATGCCATACACGATGTTCTTGATGTCGCCCTTGCCCGGCGCGGTCAGAATCACGCGGCTGACGCCCTTGGACTTCAGGTGCAGACCCAGGCCTTCCTCGTCGCGCCACTTACCGGTGTTGTCCACCACGATGGCGTTTTTGATGCCGTACTCGGTGTAGTCCACCTTGTCCGGACCGTCGGAGTAGATCACCTTGATGAAGTTACCGTTGGCGATCAGTGCAGACTGCTCCTGATCAACGGTGATGGTGCCGTCGAACGGGCCGTGTACGGAATCGCGGCGCAGCAGGCTGGCGCGCTTTTCCAGGTCGTTCTCGGCGCCGCCGTTACGAACCACGATGGCACGCAGCCGCAGGTTGTTACCGCCGCCGGCTTTTTCGATCAGGATGCGAGCCAGCAGACGACCGATACGGCCAAAGCCGTACAGGACCACGTCTTTGGTGTCGTTGTTGGCTTCTTCTTCGGACTGGGCCGCGTACTGGCCAACGATCGGGCCAATTTCCTGCTTCAGGAATTCGACCAGATCAAGACCCTTGCCCTGCTCCTTGTATTTAACTGCCAGCTTGCCGATGTCCACGTGGGCACGGCCAAGCTCCAGAGAATCCATGGCTTCAAGGATCGGCATGGTGTCATGAACCGACAGCTCGCTGTCTTCCACCTGGCGCACGAACCGGTGAGCACGGATGATGTCGATCACCGACTGGTTGATGATGGCGCGGCCATAAACGGACGTAACCACATTGTTTTTGCGGTAGAGACGGCCGATCAGCGGAATCATGGCTTCCGCGGTGGACTCTCTTTCCGTCCAGTTAGACAGGTGCTGGTTGATCTGTTCGTGACTCACGGTTGGGACCTCTGGTTAGCACTGGTAAGAAATTTGCGGCGCACATTATCCAACTTAAACCGGCCGACGGCAAATACGGTGAGCCGAACGTGTCGTAAGTTGCCCCAACCATGACACTCCCCGGCGCGAGCGGTAGAATACGCGCCTCTCGTCGCCCGGTTACCCACAGCAGGAGAACAGAACTGCCCATGAGCCAAGGTGCCTCCACCCCCCATTCGCGCCATGCCCTGATTGCCCCCGCCTTCCCGCAAAAGAAGGCCGACCACCGCACCTGGGGCCAACTCCATGGCAGCGCCGATGCCCTGGCCATTTGCGAAAGTGCCCGGGCGCACCAGGGCCTGACGTTAGTAATTACCCGCAGTACCAGCGACGCCATCCGCCTGGAACAGGCCATGCGCTTTTTCCTGGGGCTGCCGGCGGACGAAGAGGGCGAGGCGATCACCGACGACGGTTTGGAACTGCTGTCGCTGCCGGACTGGGAAACCCTGCCCTACGATCTGTTTTCCCCGCACCAGGACATTACCTCCCGGCGTATCCGCACCCTGCACCGGCTGCCCTCCACCAGCCACGGCGTGCTGGTGGTGCCGGCGCGCACCCTGATGCACCGGCTGCCGCCGGTAAATTATCTGCAGGGCAACACCCTGCTGCTGGAGGTGGGCCAGTCCCTGGACATTGAAAACTGGCGCCTGCAGCTGGAAGCTGCGGGCTACCGGCACGCGGAAAATGTGTACGAGCACGGTGAATACGCGGTGCGGGGGGCGATCCTGGACATCTACCCCATGGGCTCCAACCTGCCCTACCGCATCGACCTGTTCGACGACGAGATAGAAACCCTGCGCACCTTCGATCCGGAGACCCAACGCTCCATCGACCGGATCGAGAGCATCGAACTGCTGCCAGCGTTTGAATTTCCGTGGCACAAGGAGGCCAGGTCCGGTTTCCGCAACCGCTGGTTCGAGCAGTTCCCGAATGCCGACAAAGACGCGCCCATCTATAAGGACGTGTCCAACGCCATTACCCCACCGGGCATCGAGTATTACCTGCCGCTGTTCTTCGATGAGACCGCGACGCTGTTCGATTACCTGCCCGGGCAGACCCAGCTCTTCACCGCCGAGGGCCTGAACGAGGCCGTGAGCCTGTTCGATTCGGAAACCCGCAATCGCTACGAGGACCGTCGCCACGACCGGCTGCGCCCGATCCTGCCGCCAACCACCCTGTTCCTGCAGCAGGACGAACTGTTTGGCCATCTGAAGGATTTCCCCCGGGTAACCACCCAGGCGGAAGCCGCCAGCGGTAGCGGCGCGGTCAATTGCCCGGCGGAAAGCCTGCCGGATGTGGCCATGGACGGGCGCGCCGCTGATCCGGCTGGCCGGCTCAAGCGCTTCCTGAACGAATTCACCGGTCGGGTGCTGATCTGCGCCGAGTCCTCCGGTCGCCGGGAAGCCTTGATCGACAGTCTCGGCGAACAGGCCCTGAAGCCGAAAACCAAGGACGGCTGGCAGGACTTCCTGGACGACGACAAATGCAGCCTCGGCATCACCATCGCGCCGATGGAGCAGGGCCTCGCCCTGCCCGAGCAGCAAATCGCGCTGATTACCGAGACCGCGCTGTTTGGCGAGCGGGTGCTGCAGCGGCGCCGGCGCCAGAAGCCAACCGAAACCGACGACGCCGGCTACCGGGACCTGTCCGAGCTGCGCATTGGCGCGCCGGTGGTGCACATCGACCACGGCGTGGGCCGCTACCAGGGCCTGGAAACCCTCACCGCCGGCGGCGAGTCGAACGAATTCCTGATGCTGGAGTACGCCGGTGGCTCGAAGCTGTACGTGCCGGTGTCCAGCCTGCACCTGATTTCCCGCTACGCCGGCAACGACACCGAGCACGCGCCCCTGCACAAGCTCGGCACCGAACGCTGGAGCCAGGCCAAGCAGAAGGCGCTGGAGAAGATCCGCGACACCGCCGCCGAGCTGTTGGACGTATACGCCCGTCGGGAGGCCCGCAAGGGTTTCCAGTTCGACAACCCGAAGGAGGCCTATCGCGCCTTCGCCGCCGGCTTCCCATTCGAGGAGACTCCGGACCAGGAAGTGGCCATTCAGGCGGTGATCGAGGACATGACCGGCGAGCGCCCCATGGACCGCCTGGTCTGTGGCGACGTTGGCTTCGGCAAGACCGAGGTGGCCATGCGCGCCGCCTTTATGGCGACCTACTCCGGCAAGCAGGTGGCGGTGCTGGTGCCCACTACCCTGCTGGCCCAGCAGCATTACGAGTCATTCCGGGACCGTTTCTCCGACACCCCGGTGAACGTCGAGCTGCTCAGCCGTTTCCGCAGCGGCAGCCAGACCAGCAAGGCCCTGGAAGCGATCGAAACCGGCAAGGCCGACATTGTGATCGGCACCCACAAGCTGCTGCAGGGCGATATCCAGTTCAAGAACCTCGGCCTGGTGATCATCGATGAGGAACACCGGTTCGGGGTGAACCAGAAAGAGAAGTTCAAATCCCTGCGGGCGGAAGTGGACATGCTCACCCTGACCGCCACGCCGATCCCGCGGACCCTGAACATGGCCATGGGCCACCTCCGGGACCTGTCGATCATCGCCACACCGCCGGCCCGACGGCTGTCGGTGAAGACCTTCGTGCGCCAGCGTGATGACGCCATGGTGAAGGAGGCGATCCTGCGGGAAATCCTGCGGGGCGGTCAGGTGTACTTCCTGCACAACGACGTCTCCACCATCGAGAAGAGCGCGGAAGACCTGCGAAACCTGATTCCCGAAGCCCGGGTCGGCGTCGCTCACGGCCAGATGCGCGAGCGCGAGCTGGAACAGATCATGTCGGACTTCTACCACAAGCGCTTCAACGTGCTGGTGTGCAGTACCATCATCGAGACCGGCATCGACATTCCCAGCGCCAACACCATCATCATCGAGCGCGCTGACAAATTCGGCCTGGCCCAGCTGCACCAGCTTCGGGGCCGGGTTGGCCGCTCGCACCACCAGGCCTACGCATACCTGCTGACACCGCCACCGCGCTCGATCAGCTCGGACGCCAAGAAGCGCCTGGACGCCATCTCCGAATCCCAGGACCTGGGCGCCGGCTTCATGCTTGCTACCCACGACCTGGAGATCCGCGGCGCCGGCGAACTGCTGGGCGAGGAACAGAGCGGCCAGATCGAGAGCATCGGCTTCACCCTGTACATGCAGCTGCTGGACGAAGCTGTGAAAGCCATCCGCGAGGGCCGTACCCCGAACGCCGAGTTGCCGCTCAGCCACGGCACCGAGATGAACCTGCGCATCCCGGCGCTGATTCCGGAAGATTACCTGCCGGACGTGCACAACCGCCTGATGCTGTACAAGCGCATCGCCAGCGTGGAGAGCAAGGCGGCATTAAAAGAACTTCAGGTTGAGATGATCGATCGCTTCGGATTGTTACCAGAGCCGGCCAAGAATCTGATGCGCCAGGCCGAGCTGCGCTTGCAGGCGGAAGCCCTGGGCATTGTCCAGATCGACGCTGGCAAGGAGTGGACCCGCTTGGAGTTTGGCAGTTCCACTCCGGTAGACCCCCTGGTGCTGGTTAAAAAGGTGCAATCTGCGCCGGACCAGTACCGGCTTGAGGGCGCCAACAGCTTCCGTTTTCGGCTGAAGGACACCTCGACCAGTGGTAAACTCGACGGCATTTCCAGCATGCTGGGCGAATTGGCGCCGGAAAAAGAAACCGCCAACGCCTCATGAAAGCCCGATTCACACGTGGAGTAAGACCCTTGCAGACTGAAGGAATTCGCGCCGGCCGATGGACGGCCCGTACTGTTTGGACGGCCCTGCTGCTGACTCTTTCCATGGGAGCACAGGCCCAGGATGTAAGCACCGACGGTGAAGCCATTCCGAAGGATTACTACCGCGCCGAATTGGTGGTGCTTGAGCGCATCGTCGAGCCTGAGGCGGTGAACGAGAAAATGGCCAAGCGCGAGGTGGAGCCGAGCGAAGAATCCGGCGAGATCCTGAAAGTGGTCGGCCAGGATGGCACCGCGGAAACCACCCTGGATCTGGTACCGCAGAGCGAACTGCACCTGAACAGCGCCGTGCAGCGCCTGGAGCGCAGCGGTCGGTATCGGGTGCTGGTGGCCGCCGGCTGGTACGAAGCCTTTCCGCCGGGCTACGAAGGCGCGCCGCTGCGCGTAGCCGTGGGTGACTGGCTGAACGATGGCCAGGCCCGGGAAATTGAAGGCAACATCACCATCGACCGCCAGCGTTACCTGCACGTGGGAGTCCACCTGAACCACTGGCAGCCGGTGGCCGATGCCATGCCCGCAGAGATGACCGCCGAGCCGGCCGACAACGCGCCGGCACAGACTGTCGAAGACGGTGTTATCGAGGGTGCAGTTGAGGGTGAGGCCGAGGTGGCCGGGACCGAGTTTGGCGAACCCGCCGCGGAACCCATGGTCGCGGCCGCGCCGCTGGAACTACTGACCTGGATTCGCGAGACCCGCCGGATGCGCAGTGAGGAAATTCATTTCCTGGACTCCCCCACCGTCGGCGTCCTGGTGTTCTTCAAGAAGATTGAGGCTTCGGAGTAAGCCCACCCAGACCGGCCATCGACACTTCCAGCATGCCCTTCACGCCGGCCATGCCCTTGTCGATGGCGTCCTGAATTTCCGCCATGGTGATGATGTGGTCTGACTTGCCCGCGGCCCAGTTCACCACCAGCCCGACACAGACATAGCGCATGCCCAATTCGGCGGCCAGCACCGCCTCGGGCATGCCAGTCATTCCCACCA
>JBPEXK010000362.1:0-1633 GCA_052031745.1 Marinobacter sp.
ACATTTCAGATCAAACCAACCTGCTGGCCCTGAACGCAGCCATCGAAGCCGCGCGCGCTGGAGAACAAGGCCGCGGCTTCGCGGTTGTGGCAGACGAAGTACGCAGCCTTTCGCGCAGAACTCAGGATTTCACCGATCACATTCGGGAGACCATCCAAAAGCTGCAAAGCTCAAGTCAAAAAACGCTGACCGACATTGAAGCCGGCATGAGCGTGGCCACCGACTCTGATCTGGCCATGGGGCATGCACGGGATGCCATTGACGAAATAGACGACGAAATCAGATCCCTGATGACGATGAACAACCAGCTCGTTGCTGCGGTAGACCAACAAACTGCGGCTTCCGAGCAGATCGATGAGAATTTCCGCAGGATTGTCGTCGGTGCCAAAGACATAACCCAGGCTGGCGATCAGGTCGGGGAAGCATCGGCCGACCTCCGGCTGCTGATCACGCAAATGACGGATGAGACCAAGAGGTACACGTTCAGCTAGCGGCTGCCCCGGAGCGAGAAATCGCGGCGCCTGCACTGACTGCGCCGGCCTGAGCGGCCCTTTACTTTCGGCACGTAGTCACCCGGGACAAGCCGTCTTCGCCCGATGCCTCGAATTCCGATCCTGAATCCGCTTGCCCAAGGCGTCCAACAGATCGTTCGGGGTAATCTGGGATTTCAGCAGCACCGATTCGACCTTGCGGGCTTCATCGGCGGTGAGTTCGGTTCCGGACAGCACCAACACCCTGGCCTCGGGTTGTCGGGCCCGGATTTCCGGCAGCAGGTCCCAGCCCGAGCCATCCGGCAGGCCAATATCCAGCACGATCACGTCGAAGCGCTCGAGGGCAATCCGGCCCCGGGCGCGGCGCACGGACGTTTCCAACTCAAACTCGAAACGGTCTCCGGCCATGGCGCGGATGACCTCATGCACGTCGGAGTCGTCTTCCACGTGCAGCACCCTGGCCTTGGACTGCTTCGATGCATCCAGCAGCCGTTCCAGCGACTCCAGCAGCCGCCACTCGTCGATGGGCTTGGCCAGCCATTCGACCCCGGAAAACTCGCCGTTGATGGCCAGGCGCCCTTCCTCCATCTTGGCGGACAGCACCATGATCGGCAGATCTTCCGTTTCCGGCTGGGAGCGCAGCGTGCGGATGATGTCCAGGCCGCTCATGTCGGGCAGCATCAGGTCGAGACTGACGGCGTCGTACCTGGCGCCAGCCAGCGCGTCCAGCGCCTCCTGGCCGGTGTGGGCGATATCGATCTGGTAGCCACTGCGGGTAAACAGAATGCCCAGCACCTCCGCCACATCCGGCTCGTCTTCCACCACCAGAATGCGGGGCTCGCTCAATGCCTGGGGGTCTTCCGGGACTTCGTCGGGGTCGAACCGGCTCTTGTCGATCAGGGGCAGCTCAAACCAGAAGGTCGCCCCCTCACCCTCGACGGATTCGAAGCCGATGCGCCCGCCCATGTGCTCCACCAGTTCGCGGGTGATGGCCAGGCCGAGGCCCGTGCCGCCTTTCTGGCGGGTATCGGAGGAATCGGCCTGTGAGAATTTCTCGAAGATCCGGGTCTGGAATTCCTTCGGAATGCCGGGCCCCTGGTCGGTCACCGTTACTCGCGCCTGGCCCGCAACCTGGCGCACCG
>JBPEXK010000363.1:0-2260 GCA_052031745.1 Marinobacter sp.
AACTCGATTTACTGCAACCTCTTGCAGTGCAGCCACTTTGCCGAAACCGGCGTGGCCGCGGAGAAGGAAGGCGATCTGGTCGGCTTTATCTCCGGATACATCCCTCCCCAACAGCCCGAGACCGTGTTTGTCTGGCAGGTGGCCGTTCACGAAAAAGGTCGTGGACAAGGCCTGGCCAAGCGGATGCTGAAAGAAATCGTCGGTCGCGACGCCTGCAAGGCCGTGACGCACCTGGAAACGACGATCACCGCTGACAACGAGGCCTCTTGGGCGCTGTTCCGTTCCTTTGCTCGTGATCTGGGCGCCGAGCTCACCTATCACGAGCACTTCGAGAAAGAGACCCACTTTGGTGGGCAGCACGATTCCGAGTTCCTGCTGCGCATCGGGCCTTTCACGAAGCCTGTCTGAGAGCCCAAGTCTCCACGCCGGCCCAGCGCCGGTCGTGAACGACGATGAGACTGTGTTTGGACAAGCCGGCAGACCGCTGAGGTAGGTCTGCCAACGCGCTTTCACCAACGCACGGCGGGCTTTCTGGCGTCCGAAACCGCACTGCCTGACCGGCCCCCGCGCACCCTACCTCGAACCTGACATGCTAAGAGGCGAAAATAATGGAAATTTTTAAGTCCACTGAGTCTGAAGTACGCGTATATAGCCGTGCCTTTCCGGTGATTTTCAACCGTGCCAAGAACGCGCACCTGTACACCGAGGATGGCAAAGAGTACCTGGACTTTCTGGCGGGTGCCGGATCCCTGAACTATGGCCACAACAACGACATCCTGAAGAAAGCCCTGCTTGAGTACATTGAAGCGGATGGCGTCAGCCAGGGCCTGGACATGTTCACCACGGCCAAGCACGACTTCATGGAGTCGTACAAGAAGCACATCCTGGATCCCCGCGGTCTGGACTACAAAATGCAGTTCACCGGCCCGACCGGCACCAACTGCGTGGAAGCGGCCCTGAAGCTGGCCCGGAAGGTGAAAGGCCGTAACGGCATCATCTCCTTCACCAACGGTTTCCACGGCGTGACCATGGGCGCGGTAGCCACCACCGGTAACAAGCACCACCGGGGTGGTGTCGGCACGCCGCTGGGCAACGTCGATTTCATGTTCTACGACGGCTACCTGGGCGATGACGTCGACAGCCTGGCGATCATGGACAAGCTGCTGTCTGACGGTTCCTCCGGTTTCGAACTGCCGGCGGCGGTGATTGTCGAAGCGGTCCAGGGCGAAGGCGGTCTGAACGCCTGTCGCGCCGAGTGGCTGAAGGGGCTGTCGGAGCTGTGTAAGAAGCACGACATTCTGCTGATCCTGGATGACATCCAGGCCGGCAATGGCCGTACCGGTGAGTTCTTCAGTTTCGAATTTGCCGGCATCAAGCCGGATATCGTGACCGTGTCCAAGTCCCTGAGTGGCTACGGTCTGCCGATGGCGCTGGTGCTGTTCAAGCCGGAGCTGGACGTATGGGATCCGGGCGAGCACAACGGTACCTTCCGCGGTAACAACATGGCGTTCATCACCGCCCGTACCGCGGTGGAAACCTACTGGAAGGACGACGCCTTCGCCAACGAGGTGAAGGCCAAGACCAAGGTCCTGGGCGATGCCCTGCAGGCCATTTGCGACAAGTATCCGGACCAGTTCAAAATGAAAGGTCGCGGTCTGATGCGTGGCATTGAGGCGAAGAACGCTGACCTGACCGGTCCGATCACCAAGCGCGCGTTCGAGCACGGGCTGATCATCGAGACCAGTGGTCCGAACGACGAGGTCATCAAGTGCCTGATGCCGCTGACGACCAGTGAAGACGATTTGAAGAAGGGCGCCGCACTGCTGGCGAAAAGCGTTGACGAGATCATGCAGGAAGGGGTCAGCGAGGCGTCGTAAGACGCCCCGCTCCTCTGCCGCGATCTTCAATACTGCAGGATAGCGAAGGCAAACCTATGACTACGCAACAGCACACCGTTGAGAAAATCGGCGGCACCTCGATGAGCAATTACGAGGCCGTCCGCGACAACATCATCATTGGTAATCGCAGCAAGGACGAGCTTTACCAGCGTATTTTCGTGGTATCCGCCTACGGTGGCGTAACCAACGAGTTGCTGGAGCACAAGAAAACCGGTGAGCCGGGCGTTTACGCCCTGTTTGCCGATGCCGAATCGGACTGGGCCTGGGGCGACGATCTCACCAAGCTGGTGAAGTTTCTCACCGACATCAACGGCGAGCTGTTCGAAGACCCGATGCTCAAGCAGCAGGCCGACCAGTTCATC
>JBPEXK010000364.1:0-6851 GCA_052031745.1 Marinobacter sp.
AGCGGGTAAACGTAGCCGTCGGTCAGCAGGAAGCCCTTGCTGGTAAATTCTTTCTCGCAGAAAAATGATGTACCGCCGTTGGCGTACAGGTTGCCCCAGAATTCGTTTTTAATAACGGTATCGGGGTCGCTGAAACGGGTGTTTTGACCGATTACCAGGCTGGCTGACGTCAACAGTGACAGGGTGATTAGGGAGAGAGACAGGTATTTCATACGACTGAGAAGCCTCGCAGTGTCTGTAAGCGTCGTTCCGAGTTTGGCCTCCGTGCCTGGGCCTCCTTTGCCCGATCGGTCAAAAATATGACGCTTTATCTTGTTATTCTGTGAAGTATGACACAGGGGCGCGTGTTGAATGCGCCCCTTTGGTTGCATTTTGTGGCGTTGTGTTAACGAGTTAACACTTCAGCGCAGCTTGTTGCGGATCTTCTGGTAGCCCTGTCTAAGATCTTCGCCGAGCTTGTGGGCGGCCTGGCGGGCTTCCTGGGAGGCCTCTCCGGTGTCGTGCAGGACTTGATCCAGGCGGTTGCGGAACCGCTGCCAATCCTGCTCCAGATCGTCCCACTCGTCTTTCACGTCCTCTCGGGCGAGATGCATCTGGACCCGGGCCTCATCCCGATACTGTTTGATCTTGTCCGACAGTTTGCGGAGCTCGTCCTGCAGGTTCATCTGAAGCACCTCCATCGGTGACATCTCCCCTTAACGATGCGCCCGCCGGCGAATAGCTGTCAAGCCAGGCGAGGGGCCTGCGGCGGAGATGGTGGGAGTGGGGTGGCGTTCAGGATTACGCGGCCAGGAGCAGGGAAAGGTCCCTAAGATAGTGCCAGGGCGGCAGGCTATCGAAGCCCTTGGCGGCGCGGTCGATCTGGCTGCACATGTCCAGAGCTCGATGCAGTTGGGAGCGATTCAGCCGCCGTGACGCCTGCTCTATCACCCGGGCGCGCTGGGGCTGGAACACCCCGCGTTTTTTCAGGAAGGCGCCGGGGTTCTGGCCCTGGCTGACGGCGCCCCGGAGTTCGAGCACCAGGTTGAGATCTCGGGTCAGCACGGCGAGCAGGCCGAGGGGATTTTCACCTTCCTGCTGCAGCACTCCGATCATTTTGCCGGCGTGGGGCGCGCGCCCGGCCAGCAATTCCGTCACCAGTTCAAAGCCGTTGAACCGGGAGCTGTCCTGCACCGCCTGTTCAACGGTTTCTTCGTCGATGGTATCAGTCGTGCTGAGCAGAGAGAGGCGATCCAGCTCCTGGCTGGCTGCCAGCAGGTTGCCCTCAAGTCGTTCGGCCAGAATGGCCAAGGCGCCCCGGGTCAGGCTCAGCCCGCGGCTCGACGCCCGCTGCTGGAGCCAGCCAACAAACTTGTCGGCGTCCACTGGCCATACCGGCACGTGCACACCCTTGTTCTGCAGCTCCTTGTACCACTTGCGGCGAGTTTCCGCGGCGTCGAGCTTGGCGCTGATCAGCAGCAGAATGATGTCCTCGGGAGGGTCCTGCAGCACTCGCTCCAGTACCGCCCGGCCATCGCCGAGTTTGCCGGTGGGCAGGTGGATTTCGATGCGCCGTCGTTCGGCGAACAGGGACATTGCGCTGAACTCGTCGGCGACGCTGTTCCAGTCCAGTTGGTGGTCGGCATGAAACGTCAGGCGGTCGACGAAGCCGGCATTTAGTGCCGCCTTGCGAACCTGGTCGCAGCACTCCTGGACCAGCAGGGGCTCATCACCGGAAATCAGATAGACCGGCGACAGCCCTTTCTTGAGGAGCTGGGGGAGTTGGCCCGGCTGGGTTTTCATGGCGTGGAGCCGTCTTGGTCCGGCTCATCCGCCTGTTGAGCCTGCTCGGCCCGGTACTGCTCCCGAATGGCTTTGATGCGGGCCTCGGTGAGCGGCGCTAACCGAAAGATCACTTGTTGGGCCAGACGATCGCTGAGCTGGGCCTGCAGCTCTTCTTCCTCACGCTGCTTGGCCAGTACGTTGGTCTCGTCGTAGCGATAGCTTTCGGTGGATGTCAGGCGGGTGTCGGCGATGATGGGGACACGGTCGGCACTGATCAGCTCCAGGCTGACCGAGTGGCGCAAGGTGTACTCGGCGGCGGCGGCCTGAACGGTAATGGCCGAGGCGCGCCGATCGCTTTGGAAGCCGCCGAGTTTCATCACATAGGCGGCGTCGCCGGTGTCTCGCAACTCCACTTCGCCCAGCTCCAGCTGATTCCGAACCGACTGGCACAGCAGCCCCGGTACGTTCTCGGCACACTCAACCGCTAAGGGTTGAAGCGCGTCGGACACCGGTGGCGCGCCCCGCAACTGGAAGCCACAGCCGGCCAGCACGGCCATGGTCAGGCCGGTGACGGCCAGGGGCGCGTGCGGAATCAATCTACGGGGCATGTCAGTTGGCCACCACGTTCACCAGCTTGCCCGGTACCACGATCACCTTACGCACGGTCACCCCTTCGGTGAAGCGCATCACGTTCTCGTTTTCCAGCGCCAGTTTTTCCAGATCCGCCTTGGCAATGTCGGCGGGAACGTCCTGCTTGGCCCGTACCTTGCCGTTGACCTGCAGCACCACCTGAATCTGGCTGCGCACCATGGCCTCTTTATCGGCTTCCGGCCACTTGGCATCCACCACTGGCTCTTCGTGACCCAGCGCCTGCCACAGGGAGTGGCAAATGTGCGGCACGATGGGCGACAGCACCAGCACTGCGGTGTTCAGGGCTTCCTGGCGCACGGCGCGGCTCTGGGGCTCGTTATCGGACAGCTTGCCGACTTCGTTCAGCAGCTCCATCACCGCGGCAATGGCGGTGTTGAAGGTGAGGCGGCGGCTGATGTCGTCGCTGACCTTGGCAATGGTTTCGTGGGTTTTCCGGCGCAGGTCTTTCTGCGCGTCGTTCAATTCCGCCGCATTCAGGGTCGGCGCGGGGCCTTCCGCGGTGTGTTCGTTGACCAGCCGCCACAGACGCTTCAGGAACCGGTGTGCGCCCTCAACGCCGCTGTCAGACCACTCCAGGGACTGCTCCGGCGGTGCCGCGAACATCATGAACAGGCGCACGGTGTCGGCGCCGTGTTCGTCGATGATGGCCTGAGGGTCGATGCCGTTGTTCTTGGACTTCGACATCTTGGTGACGCCGCCGATCTCCACCGGCTCGCCATCCTGCTTGTGGATGGCGCGGATGACCTGGCCTTTGCTGTCGCGCTCGACCTTCACGTCGGCCGGTGCGATCCAGGTGGTCTTGCCAGCGTCGTCGGTACGGAAATAGGTCTCTGCCAGCACCATGCCCTGGCACAGCAGCCGGTTGAACGGCTCGGAGCTGGTCACCAGGCCCACGTCCCGCAGCAGCTTGTGGAAGAAGCGGGCGTACAGCAGGTGCAGGATGGCGTGCTCGATACCGCCAATGTATTGGTCTACCGGCAGCCAGTAGTTGGCCGCAGCCGGATCCAGCATGCCCTGGTCATAGTTGGGGCTGCAGAACCGGGCGTAGTACCAGGATGACTCCATGAAGGTGTCAAAGGTGTCGGTTTCCAGAGTTGCCGGCTGGCCTTCGAAGGTGGTCTTGGCCCACTCCGGGTCCGCCTTGATTGGCGACTGGACGCCGTCCATTTCGACGTCTTCCGGCAGACGGACCGGCAACTGGTCGTCGGGCACCGGGCGTTCAGTGCCGTCCTCAAGGGTCATCATCGGGATCGGTGCGCCCCAGTAGCGCTGGCGCGACACGCCCCAGTCCCGCAGGCGGTAGTTCACGGTACGCTTGCCGATGCCCTGGGCTTCCAGATGGTCGGCAATTTCGTCGAAGGCCTCATCGCTGGTCAGGCCGCTGTACTTGCCGGAGGAGACCAGGGTGCCTTTTTCGGTGAAGGCCGCTTCCTGAACATCAAGCTCACGGCCGTCGCTGGCGGCGATGACCTGTTTGATGGGCAGGCGGTATTTGACGGCAAATTCGTGGTCGCGCTCATCGTGGCCGGGTACCGCCATCAGGGCGCCGGTACCGTAATCGGTCAGCACGAAGTTGGCGATCCAGACCGGAATCTCCTCTTGGGTCAGCGGGTGGATGGCCTTGAACCCGGTGTCGATGCCTTTCTTCTCCATGGTGGCGAGCTCGGCTTCGGCCACCTTGCTGTTACGACATTCCTCGACAAACTCGGCGACGTCACGATGGCGCTGGGCCGAGGCCTTGGCCAGCGGGTGCTCGGCGGCGACCGCCA
Organism: Marinobacter sp.; assembly: GCA_052031745.1. Classification (GTDB taxonomy): domain Bacteria; phylum Pseudomonadota; class Gammaproteobacteria; order Pseudomonadales; family Oleiphilaceae; genus Marinobacter. Next base: position 4,185 of record JBPEXK010000364.1, read on the forward strand.
TGTAACTGACGCCCATCAACGTGTCCGGGCGGGTGGTGTAGACCGTCAGGCCGTCGTCGCTGTCCTTGAGCGGGAAGGTCAGCTCGGTGCCCACGGATTTGCCGATCCAGTTGCGCTGCATGGTCTTGACCTGCTCCGGCCAGTCTTCGAGCTGGTCCAGGTCGTTCAGCAGTTCCTCGGCGTAATCGGTGATGCGGATGAACCACTGGGGAATCTTCTTCTGCTCCACCAGGGCACCGGAGCGCCAGCCACGGCCGTCGACCACCTGCTCGTTGGCCAGCACGGTTTGGTCGATCGGGTCCCAGTTCACCGTGGACATCTTCTTGTACACCAGGCCTTTCTCGTACAGCCGGGCGAAGAACCACTGCTCCCAGCGGTAGTAGTCTGGCTTGCAGGTGGCCAGTTCCCGGTTCCAGTCATAACCGAAGCCCAGCTGCTTGAGCTGGTTCTTCATGTATTCGATGTTCGCGTGCGTCCACTTGGCGGGCGCGGTCTTGTTGGCGATGGCAGCGTTTTCCGCGGGCAGACCGAAGGCGTCCCATCCCATGGGCTGCATCACGTTCTTGCCCTGCATGCGCTGGTAGCGGGAGATCACGTCGCCAATGGTGTAGTTGCGGACGTGCCCCATGTGCAGCTTGCCGCTGGGGTAGGGGAACATGGACAGGCAGTAGTACTTGGGCTTGCCCGGCTCTTCTTTCACCTGGAAGGTTTTGTTTTCCTCCCAGAAGTTGCGGGCATTCTGTTCTACGTTGCGTGGATTGTATTGCTCGTCCATTGCTGCCATTACCAAAGTTACCCTGTATCAAAATGATGTTCGGAGCGGCCGAACATTCTAACGCACAGAGGGCCTGACAGGTAGTCTGCCAAAAGCCCGATCCTGTGCCAGACTGAACGGTAGTGGCGGATTGCGGCGCCTGCCGATGTACGAGTTGGAGAGCCCCTATGACCGAACCAGAACGAAACCACCTGTCCGGAAAAGCGCTGGAAGTGTACGACCGGATGCTGGAACGGGTGCAGAGTCGTCTGAAGCTGACGCAGGAGGCGTCGCTGGAAACCCTGGAGCAGGAGATTCAGAGCGCGATTCAATTCGAGTACGAGCTTGAGGAAATGACCCGGGAAGAGGCGGACCTACTGGGCGCCTACCTGCAGCGGGACCTGGCCCACCTGATGCATTTCGTGGAGGAAACCGGCGAGGGCCTGACCGAGTGGCTGCAGCTGGACATTTCTCTGCTGGAGCATCAATTGGCGGACCAGTTGCTGTCCGTGGCCGACCAGACCCTGGTGGATACTCTGGAGCTGCGCCAGAAGCTGGAGAATGACGACGCCGGCCATTACATTTCCGGCGAAGTGGCGACCGCCGGTATGTTTCGTTGCCTCAATTGCAGCCACATGCGCTGTCTGACCGCCACCAGTCACCTGTCGCCATGCGACGCCTGCGGCTCCCACTACTACGAGCGGGTTACGAGCCGCTGGCCGAGACGGGAGGAATGACCCGCTCGCGCACAAACACCACGAGGATGACCGCCAGGGTCAACACCGGCCAGGAGCCGGTCTGCATGTAGGGGGTGCTGCCACTGGCGGCAAACACCTCGCCCGTGAGCACGGCGCGCTCAAACTGGGGAATGGTTTCGGTGATCCGGCCCCGGTTATCGATGATCGCGGTAACGCCATTGTTGGTGCCCCGCAACATGTAACGGCCAGTCTCCAGGGCCCGCATCCGGGCGATCTGCAAATGCTGCAGAGGCCCGATGGAGTCGCCAAACCAGCCATCGTTGCTGATGGTCAGCAGCATGTCCGAGCCGCGACTGTTGAACGCGACGAAGTCTGGGTAGGCCACCTCGTAACAGACGAACGGCATGATGCGCATGCCGTTGGCGGTGAGCGGTGACTGGTACTCGGGGCCTCGACTGAAGCTGCTCATGGGCAGGTCGAAGAACCCGATCAGGCCGCGCAGCAGGCCCTGCAGGGGCACATACTCGCCGAACGGCACCAGTTTCTGCTTGTGGTAGATGCCGTCGCCATTGCCGATGGCCATGATGCTGTTGTGGTAAGTGAAGTCCTCGATCCGATCGCTGAAACCGTACCAGGGGATGCCGGTGATCAGGGTGCTGGTGTCGCCCAGCTCCTCATCAATGTGCTCGATGATCTTGCCGGCCTTGTCCTGGGGGATGGGAATGGCAGTTTCCGGCCAGAGAATCAGATCCGCGTTCCAGTGCGCCTCGGTCATGCCCAGGTAGGTGACGATCTGGTCCTTGAGAAAATCGGGATCCCATTTCACCTGCTGCGGGATGTTGCCCTGCATGGCCACAAAGCTGGAGGGCTGGCTGGAAATTTCGGTCCAGGCCACGCGGTTCAGGGTGGGGCCCATCAGCCAGGGAATCAGAGCCAGTGCCAGAGTAATCAGTGCTGAAGTCCGGCGTCCGTGGGTGATCAGCCACCAGGCACCGTAGAGTGCCGCGCCCGATGCGGCCACCCAGAAGGTCAGGCCGTGCACACCCACCAGCGGCGCAAACCCGGCCAGGGGGCCGTCGGTGTGAGCGGTGCCCAGGTACAGCCAGGGGAAACCGGTGAGCAGCCAGCCTCGCAGCCAGTCGCCGAGGATCCAGATCGCCGGGAACAGGATCAGCCGTCGAACCGGGCTGTCTTTGGCCAGTTTGCCCCAGAACC
>JBPEXK010000365.1:0-4011 GCA_052031745.1 Marinobacter sp.
GGCTGGAATGGCTGTAGCTGCGCTTTCAGGGGGCTCTTGGCGCTGTTGCCACCCCGGGCAATCACGGTCATGCGCCCGTGATTCAGGGTGAAGACATCCACCATGAGACTGGTTTCCCGCCAGGCCCGGCGGTGAATCACATAGGCGGGCTCCTGCTGCTCCGGCCCCCTCATCAGCGCCTCAGAGGTCGTTCATCCCGAGGCTTTTCAGCGCCCGGTCACTGTCTGCCCAACCCCGCTTCACCTTGACCCAGAGCCGCAGCATGATCTTGCTGTCGAACAGCCGCTCCATGTCGGCGCGAGCTTCCTGACCGATCCGGCGCATGCGCTCGCCCTTGTCGCCAATCATGATCTTCTTCTGGCCTTCCCGCTCCACCAGGATCAACGCCGAGATGTGCAGGGTCCTGCCGTCGCGCTTGAACTCTTCGATCTCCACGGCCACCGAATAAGGCAATTCGGCGCCGAGCTGGCGGGTGATCTTCTCACGCACGATTTCCGAAGCCAGGAATCGCTCGCTGCGGTCGGTGATCTGGTCGTCCGGGTAGAAATGAATGCTCTCGGGCAGGAACCGGCCCACCGCCTCTTCCAGCGGCTCCAGGTTGTTTTCCTTCAGCGCCGACAGCGGAATGATCTCGGCGAACTCCCGTTTCTTGGAGAGCATGTCCAGGTGCGGCAGCAGGGTCTCCCGCTTCTCGATCTTGTCGACCTTGTTGACCGCCAGGATGACCGGGCACTTGAGCTTGGCCAGCTTCTCCAGCACCAGCTCATCGGCGGTGGTCCAGGACAGCTGATCGACCACGAACACCACCACGTCCACGTCGATCAGCGCCGAGGTGGCGGCCTTGTTCATGTACCGGTTCAGGGCCCGGGGTTCTTCCTCGTGCATGCCCGGCGTATCCACGTAGATCGCCTGGACCGGCCCGATGGTCTTGATGCCCAGGACCTGATGCCGGGTGGTTTGCGGCTTGCGGGAGGTGATGCTGAGCTTCTGGCCCAGAATGTGGTTCAACAGGGTGGACTTGCCCACATTGGGACGGCCGACGATGGCCACGAATCCACAACGGCTGTCGGGATTCTCCGGCCGGGTAATGTCATTCATTACTGATTCTCCACGCCCAGTTCTTTCAGGGCGTTTCGGGCTGCTTGCTGTTCCGCCACGCGGCGGCTGCTGCCGGTGCCGGTGGTTTTCCGATCCAGGGACGGCAACGCGCAGGTCACGTGGAAGGTCTGGTTGTGAGCCTCACCGTCGACGGAAATCACGTCGTACTGAGGCAGGGGGAACTGCCGGGACTGCAGGTATTCCTGCAGGCGGGTCTTGGGGTCCTTCTGGGTATCCTGCAGGTCCAGGTTTTTCAGGCGCTGGTCAAACCACTGCAGCACTTTCTCCCGGCAGGTGTGAAAATCGCTGTCGAGGTAAATGGCACCGATGATCGACTCCACGGCGTCGGCCAGGATCGACTCCCGGCGGAAGCCGCCGCTTTTCAGCTCGCCGGAGCCCAGACGCAGGTAGCTGCCGAGCTCGAACTCACGGCCAATCTCGGCCAGGGTCACACCCTTGACCATACGTGCCCGCAACCGGCTCAACTGCCCTTCCCTGGCCTTTTCGAAGTGCAGGAACAGGTACTCGGCGATCACCATGTTGACGATCGAGTCGCCCAGGAACTCCAGGCGCTCGTTGTTCTGGTTGCCAAAACTTCGGTGGGTGAGCGCCAGCAGCAGTCGCTCCGGCGCTTTGAATTGATAGCCTATGCGGCGCTGTAACTGATCCAGGTCTGGTTGTGAAGTCACTTGCCCTTCATCTCGTATTCGTGCTGGAAGTGGACGATGGTATCGACGTTGCTGAACAGGTCGTTTCGAACCTCATAGTCCACGAGGATCTTCACGGTGTCGCCGTCTTTTTCAACGCTGATGTTCTTGGGGTCAAAGCCCCGAATGCTGTTTACGCTCAGGCGCTTGTTGATCAGGGTCCGGATCTGGGCCGGCCCCATTCTGGACAGGCCCTCGGTGCCCTCCAGGCTTTCCAGTGCCTCCTGGATGGTGATGTCATCCAGGTACACGGGGCCGAGCTTGAGCCCCAGGGTCAGCAGGCCGCCGAAGAACAGCACCATGACCAGCATCGTCAAACCCGAGGCGCCGCCCTGACGGGACAAGGTGGAGAGATTGTTTTTCTTCATTATTACTGCACTCCAGATTAGTCGGAATTACTCGATACCGCCCACACGGTCAAAGGATGGCAGACTGGTAAGCGATTTCCAGTGCATCCAGATGCCGAAGGCCTTGCCCACCACCAACTCATCGGGAACCATGCCCCAATAGCGGCTGTCGTTGCTGTTGTCGCGATTGTCGCCCATCACGAAGTAGTGGTCCTCGGGTACCACCCACTCTCCCTCGCCGCTGGCGCCCGGACGGCCCATGGTGAGGAAGATGTCGTGTTCGACATCGCCAAGGGTCTCGCGGCGCAGCTCCACCGGCGGCAGACGGGCAACGAATCGGGATTCCACCGGCTCGCCATTGATGAACAGCTGCTTGTTCCGGTAGCGAATGCGATCGCCGGGCATGCCGACCACGCGTTTGATGTAATTGGTCTCGCCATCCTCAGGGAAGCGGAACACCATGACATCGCCCCGTTCCGGGTCGCCGATGTCAACCACCTTGGTGCCCGCCACCGGCAACCTTAGGCCGTAGGCGTATTTGTTGACCAGAATGAAGTCACCGACCTCCAGGGTCGGCAGCATGGAACCGGATGGAATCTGGAACGGCTCCACCAGGAAGGAGCGCAGCACCAGGACGATGGCCAGTACCGGGAAGAACGACCGGCTCAGATCGACCAGGTAGGGTTCTTTCGGCTCAACCTCGTCGCCGACGGTGCTGGGGTCGGCATCGGTCGCGCCCGGTTCGCCATTGGCCCGAGCCGCCGCCAACCGGCGTTCACGCAAAAACAGTTTGTCCGCCAGCCAGATCAGACCCGTCGCGAAGGTCAGAACCACCAGAACCAGGGGAAAATCGATGTCCATCCAGGTGCCTTTTATTTATCCACTTGCAACACGGCCAGAAACGCTTCCTGAGGCACCTCGACATTTCCCAGCTGCTTCATTCGTTTCTTACCCTCTTTCTGCTTCTGAAGCAGCTTCTTCTTCCGGCTGACGTCGCCACCGTAACACTTGGCGGTAACGTTCTTGCGCAGCGCCTTGACGGTCACCCGGGCCACCACATGGGTACCGATGGCCGCCTGGATGGCGATATCGAACATTTGCCGGGGGATCAGCTCTTTCATCTTGTCGATCAGCTGACGGCCCTTGTAGTGGGCCTGTTCCTTGTGAACGATCAACGCCAGGGCATCGACCCGCTCGCCGTTGATCAGCACGTCCAGGCGGACCAGGTTGGCGGCCTGGAAACGAACGAAATGGTAGTCCAGGGAGGCAAACCCGCGGCTGGCCGACTTGATGCGGTCGAAGAAGTCCATGACCACTTCCGCCATTGGCAGCTCGTAGGTCAGCTGCACCTGGGTCGACATGAAGTGCATGTTCTTCTGCACCCCGCGCTTCTCCTCACAGAGTGCGATGACGTTGCCCAGGTGTTCCTGCGGCACCAGGATGCTGGCCTCGACGATGGGCTCGCGCATTTCCTCGATGGAGCCGACATCGGGCAGTCGGGACGGGTTGTCGACGCCGAGGATCTCGTTCTGCTTGGTGATCACTTCATAGATTACCGTGGGCGCGGTGGTGATCAGGTCGATGCCGTATTCCCGCTCCAGGCGCTCCTGGATGATCTCCATGTGCAGCATGCCCAGGAAGCCACAACGGAACCCGAAGCCGAGGGCGTCGGAGTTCTCCGGCTCGAAGAACAGCGAGGCGTCGTTCAGGGTCAGCTTCTCCAGGGCGTCCCGGAAATCGTCGTAGTCGTCGGCGCTGACCGGGAACAGACCGGCGTACACCTGGGGCTTCACCTTCTTGAAGCCCGGCAGCATCTTGGTTTCTTCGGCAAACTTCTGGTGCACGATGGTGTCGCCCAC
>JBPEXK010000366.1:0-18018 GCA_052031745.1 Marinobacter sp.
TGGGGCCCTGGTCGAAGGCGATGGAAAGATCGGAGATGCGCAACAGGTCGTTCATATCAGCTCTTTCTCGGATCAAAGGCGTCCCGCACGGCCTCACCCACGAACACCAGCAGGGTCAGCATCACCGACAGGGACACGAAGGCAGATATGCCCAGCCAGGGTGCGTGCAGATTGGCTTTGCCCTGGGCGATGAGCTCACCCAGGGATGGCGACCCAGAGGGCAAACCAAACCCCAGGAAGTCGAGGGAGGTCAATCCGGTGATGGCGCCGGTCAAAATGAAGGGCAGGAAGGTCAGGGTGGCGACCATGGCGTTCGGCAGAATGTGCCGGAACATGATCTTGCGGTTGCCCAAGCCAAGTGCGCGGGCTGCTTTCACATACTCGAAATTTCGCGCCCGCAGGAACTCGGCGCGCACCACGTCCACCAGCCCCATCCAGCTGAACAACAGCATGATGCCCAGCAACCACCAGAAGTTCGGCTGCACGATACTGGAGAGGATGATCAGCAGGTACAGCACCGGCAGCCCGGACCAGACCTCGATAAAGCGCTGCCCGAGCAAATCGATTTTGCCGCCGTAATAGCCCTGGATGGCGCCCACCGCGACACCGACGATGCAGCTGGCAATGGTCAGGGTCAGGCCAAACAACACCGAAATCCGAAAGCCGTAGATGACCCGGGCGGCCACATCGCGGCCCTGATCGTCGGTGCCAAGCCAGTTTTCGGCGCTGGGTGGTGCCGGTGAGGGTACGTCCAGGTCGTAGTTGATGGTGTCGTAGCTGAACCGGATTGGTGGCCAGAGCATCCAGCCGTCGGCCTCGATGGCCTCGGCGATGAACGGATCCCGGTAATCGGCCTCGGTGGGCAGGAAACCTCCGAACGTCTCCTCAGGTACGGATTCGATCACCGGGAAATAAACGCTGTCCTGGTAGGACACCACCAGGGGGGCGTCGTTGGCGATCAGTTCTGCCGCCAGGGACAGGCCGAAAAGCGCCAGGAACACCCACAGCGACCAGAAGCCGCGACGGTTGGCGCGAAAGTTCCGTAACCGGCGTTGCTGGATCGGGGTCAGGGTGATTCTGCTCACGCACCCTCCCGGCTTTCAAAATCGATGCGCGGGTCGACCAGCACGTACGTGATGTCGCTGATCAGCTTCAGGATCAGCCCCATCAACGTGAAGATATAGAGGGTGCCGAAAATGACCGGATAGTCCCGGTTCAGGGCGGCCTCAAAGCCCAGCAGACCGAGGCCGTCCAGAGAGAAGATCACCTCAATGAGCAGGGAGCCGGTGAAGAACAGCGCCACCAGCACGCCGGGCAGGCTGGCGATAACGATCAGCATGGCGTTGCGGAAAACGTGGCCGTACAGCACCTGTTTTTCGTCCAGGCCCTTGGCACGGGCCGTGACCACGTACTGCTTGCTGATCTCATCCAGGAACGAGTTCTTGGTGAGCAGGGTGAGGGTGGCAAAGCCGCCGATCACGTTGGCGGTCACCGGCAGCGCCAGGTGCCAGAAGTAGTCGGCAATTTTCTGGGGCCAGGTCAGCTCGTCGAAATTGGACGAGGTCAGTCCCCGCAGGGGGAACACGTCGAAGTAGCTGCCACCGGCGAAAAGGACAATGAGCAGGATCGCGAACAGGAATCCGGGAATGGCATAACCCACCACGATGGCGGAGCTGCTCCAGACATCGAACCGGGAACCGTCGGTGACGGCTTTACGGATCCCGAGCGGGATCGAGATGATGTAGATGATCAGCGTAGACCAGAGGCCCAGGGAGATGGACACCGGCATCTTTTCGAGGATCAGCCCGGTGACGCTTTTTTCCCGGAAGAAAGAATCGCCGAAATCGAAGGTGGCATAGTCGCCCAGCATTTTGAAGAAGCGTTCATGGGCGGGCTTGTCGAAGCCGTACATGACTTCGATCTCTTTCAACAATTCGGCCGGGATACCCCGTGACCCCCGGCTGTCACCGGAGGCGCTGGAGACCTCGGCCCCGGAGTCACCCCCCGAGGCTCGCGCCAGGGCGCTGCCGCCGTGACCTTCCATCTCGGCGATCAGCTGTTCAACCGGCCCGCCAGGCGCCGCCTGCACGATGATGAAGTTAAGCAGCATGATGCCGATCAACGTCGGGATGATCAGCGCCAGCCTTCTTAGAATGTATATGCCCATTTAGCGGAGAGTCCTTCCGTTACTGCGTGGGGTGCCGCCCTGGATTCAGGGCTTCACCCACCAGTTGTCCAGATCAACCCCGTTCTTGGGGGTTTCCGCCGGGCGTTCCAGGTGACTCCAGTAGGCCACCCGGTCTTTGGCCAGGTGCCAGTGGGGGATTACGTAATGGCCGTGCAGCAGCACGCGATCCAGGGCGCGGGTTCTGACCACCAGCTCGTCACGGTCCGGTGCCTGGATCACCCGATTAACCAGCTGATCGATTACCGGATCGCTCACGCCCATGTAATTGCGGGAGCCGACGGCGGTGACATTGCTGGAATGCCAGTACTCGCGCTGCTCATTGCCCGGGGAGTCAGACTGGGGCATGACCTGGGTGATCATGTCAAAATCGAATTCCCGAACCCGCTGAACGTACTGGTTGCTGTCAACCAGGCGCACTTCCACCTCGATGCCCAGACGTGCCAGGTTGTTCTTGAACGGCAGTACCACGCGTTCGAAGCTTTTCTGGAACAGCAGGATTTCGAACTCCAGGGCCTCGCCGGTGTCCGAATGCACCATGGTCCCGTCCTTGATGTCGTAACCGGCGGAGCGCAGTAGTTCCAGGGCTTTGCGCAAATTGGCGCGCACCCCTTGTTGACCGTCGGTCTTGGGCGGCTGGTACACCTCGGTGAAGACGTCCTCCGAGAGTTTTTCCCGGTAAGGCTCCAGCACTGCCAGCTCCCGCCCCTGCGGCAGGCCCGAGGAGGCCAGTTCGCTATTTTCGAAATAGCTGTTGGTACGGGTGTACTGGCCATAGAACAGGTTCTTGTTGGCCCACTCGAAGTCAAAACCGTAGGCCAAGGCCTCCCGGACCCGGGGATCACTGAAGACCTCGCGGCGGGTGTTGAAGACAAATCCTTGCATGCCAGTCGGGCGGTTGTGCTCGATCGCTTCCGCGATGATCTTGCCACTGTCGAACTTGTCGCCGCTGTACGCGGTGGCCCAGTTCTTGGCGGAACTCTCCACCCGGAAATCAAAGCTACCGGCCTTGAACGCCTCGAGGGCAACGGTGTCGTCGGTGTAGTAGTCGTAGCGAATGCGGTCGAAATTGAACCGACCCTGACGCACCGGCAGGTCCTGGGCCCAGTAATCCTCCACCCGGTCGTAACTCACCGAGCGGCCGGCCTCGAAATCGCCAATCCGATAGGGACCGCTGCCCAGGGGCGGGGTCAGGCCGTTGTCACCGAAGTCACGGTCTGCCCAGTAATGAGCCGGGAGAATGGGGATCTGGCCCAGAATCAGCGGCAGCTCCCGGTTGGTGGTCGGTTTGAACTCGAAGCGCACGCGCTTGGGCCCTTCGATGATGACTTCGGCCACGTCGGCGTAGTAATTCCGAAAAAACGGGTGGCCCTTGGTCGTCAGGATCTCGAACGAGAATTTAACGTCTTCGGCGGTAATTGGTTCGCCGTCGTGGAAGCGTGCCTGCTCCCGCAGGTTAAACACGACGTAGCTGCGATCTTCCGGCGTTTCCAGGGATTCGGCGATCAAGCCGTAGGCGGAAAACGGCTCGTCATCCGAGGGCGCCAGCAGGGTGTCGTACAGGTAGGTGCTGATACCGGCCGCGGCGACACCGCGGATGTCGAACGGATTGAAGGAGTCGAAGCCGTTGGCCACCACCGCCATCTTGAGGGTGCCGCCTTTGGGGGCATCCGGATTGACGTAGTCAAAGTGCGCGAACCCCTGGGAGTACTTGGGCGTGCCGTGCATGGCAATACCATGGCGAGGTTCCGCTGAGTTGTGGTTGTGTTCGTCGGCAAGGGCCGGGGGTGTTGATGCCATCAAGACGATGGAGGAAAGGAGCGACGTAAGGTATGAAGCTGTCCGTTTGCTGGTCATAGGTCTCGCACGTTCCGGAGGGTTAGGCGGGTGCACCGTCTGCCACTCGGGCGCACCCATGGCTCCTGATCGAACCGTTATGATTCTTGTAGTTAGGGAAAGTTCCTGAACCCGCCGTTACGCCGATCAGGGACTGTTCCGGATATCAACGTAGAGTACCAGACTTTGTCCCGGTTGCAGATAACGTGAGGTATTCAGATCGTTCCAGCTTGCAATATCGCGCACATTCACTGAGAACCGGTTGGCAATGGTCGACAGAGAATCGCCTTTGCGCACCCGGTAGCCGACCTTGCGTACCATGGCTTTGCCGCGGCCACTGCTGGCCGCCACCACGCTGGGCTGGGAGGTTTTCGACCAGATCACCAGTTCCTTGCCCGGTATCAGCGGATCGCCCGGGGCCATGCCGTTCCAGGCCGCCACTTCCCGCACCGAGACCCGATGATCGCGGGCGATGTCCCAGAAAGTGTCGCCTCTACGTACGGTGTATCGAACCTTATTGCCATCGCGCTTACGATCCTGTTTGCGCTCCAGTCGTTGCGACGCACTCAGGGCGTACGCGTCCGAGCCTTTGCTGGCGGACGGAATCATCAGGCGCTGGCCGACCCGGATCAGGTCGGTGTTGAGCTTGTTCACCTGCTGGATCACCGAGGGCGTGGTGGAGAATTTGCGGGCGATAGTGCTCAGACTGTCACCCGATTGCACCTTGTAATTGCGCCAGGACACCCGCTCCGTACGCGGCATCTCGGCCAGGGCGTTACGGAAGGTCTCGGCGTTCTCCCGGGGTACCAGCAGCCGGTGCGGGCCGTCGGGGTTGGTGGCCCAGCGGTTGTAGGTCGGGTTCAGCAGGTAGATCTCGTCGACATCGACATTGGCCAATTCGGCGGCCTGGGCCAGGTCCATTTGAGAGCCGGTTTCGACGATCTCGAAATAGGGCTCGTTTTCCAGGGCTGGCAGCTCGATGCCGTATTCCTCTGGCTTGTCGAAGATTTTCGCCAGTGCAATCAACTTGGGTACGTAGTGCTGGGTTTCCCTGGGCAGGTCCAGGGACCAGTAATCCTGCGGCTGGTTCCGCTTGCGGTTCTTGCGCATGGCGCTGGAAACGGTACCACCGCCGCTGTTGTACGCGGCCAGGGCCAGGGTGTAGTCGCCGTCAAAGCGGTTGGCCAGGCGATCCAGGTAGGTCAGGGCGGCGTCGGTGGCCTCAATCACGTCGCGGCGGTCATCGTGCCACCAGCTCTGGGTCAAACCGAAGTACTTGCCAGTCGACGGGATAAACTGCCACAGGCCGGCCGCGCGGCCATGGGAATAGGCGAAAGGATCGAACGCACTCTCCACCACCGGCAGCAGGGCGAACTCCGTGGGCAGGCCACGTTTTTCGGTTTCATTGAGGATGTAATAAAGGTAGCGGCTGCCACGTTCGACCACACGATCGATGTAGCCGGGATGTTTGGCGTACCAGTTGAGCTGATCCCGAACCCGCTCGTTGTCGACGTCGTGGTCCAGGGTGAAGCCGTTCCTGAGTCTCACCCACAGGTCGCTTTCGGGCGCCGCCTCCTTGACGATCTTCTGGCCGGGATCGTCCAGCTTTTCCCGCGCTTCGCGAGCGGTTGGGCGCAGCTCCGGGGCGATGGCGTCGTCCAGCGCCGCGTCGGCGGTGGCATCTTCGCCGTCACCAGACTCCACAGACTGTTTTAATTCTTCGTCACCGGCGGCCAGGGTGACCTGTTCCGTATCCAGTGGATTGGTCTCGCTGTTCTCGGATTCGTCCTCGCTGAACCAGGCAGAGGGGCTGGCCCAGGAATGGTCTGGCTTGTCAGAAAGGCTGCAGCCAGAGGCCAGCGCACCAGTGAAAAACAGCAGGGACAATCGTTTAACCGACATAGAGTACTTCCGGCTCACGGTAAAAACCGGGGCTCGCTGAACGAGCGCCGGCTGATTAACGGGTTTCATGGCGCAGGGCCAAAAGGTGGCTCGATTCTATGGGAGCCCCTTTTTGGTGGTCAAGAAGCCCCGCGTTACGGCTCTGAGAGGATTTGTTAACCGCTCAGAAGTTGTCCTTGCCGTGGCGTATCGCCGCAAAGATCGCGTTGTCCGAATCGGCTGGCAAACCATTGCGGGCGCAGTAGTTGCGCGCGGCGTCCACCACCACCGGATCGTCCCAACGCAGGAACGGGTTCAATTGGCGTTCCTCGGCCATCACCGAAGGTACCGTGGGCTGGCCCTCATCCCGACGCTGCTGGCAGCGCTCCTCGAAGGATTTTAGCCCCTGGTCCTGAGGCAACCAGGACCTGGCGAACTTCAGGTTCGCCAGGGTGTATTCGTGGGCGCAATAAATGGCGGTTCGATCCGGGAGCGCTCGCAGTGTCTGCAGGGATTGGCGCATCTGTTCCGGCTTACCCTCAAACAGTCGACCACAGCCGCAGACGAATAGGGTGTCGCCGCAGAACAGCACAGGGCGGCCATCGACTTCGGCATCGGAAAAGAAGGCAATGTGGTCCAGGGTGTGACCGGGTACGCCCAATACCTGGAAAATCATGCCCTCCCACTGCACTTCATCGCCTGGCTCCACCTTGCTGGTGCAACCTTTAAACGGTGACCCGGCCGGACCGATGACCTCGCAGCCCGGGAAGGCCCGCATCAGTTCGCTGACACCACCCACGTGGTCCGGGTGGTGGTGGGTGATCAGAATGGTGTCGAGCACCAGATCCTGGCTGGCCAGGCGCTCGAGCACCGGTGCCGCTTGGCCCGGGTCGACAATCAGGGCTTTGCGGTTGTCGGCATTGGCCAGGCACCAGATGTAATTGTCACTGAACGCCGGGATGGCGGAGATGGTCAACATAAAGCCCCACATGTGCAAAACGAGTGTGACTGTTATGATAGAGCAATACAGCAAGGGTCCCAACCGCGGGCACTGTTTCCGGGAGTGATACAGGGTGGGTGAGTCAGCAGCGATCAATTATCCGGCGCGCCACGAAAGTTTTGAGCGCTGGTTCGGGACGCCGCTTGGGCGAGCGTTGTTGGCCGATCAGCGGCAAATGCTGGATCGGGAGCTCGGTCGACTGACCGGGGCGCGGCAGTTGCAGGTGGGGGTGAGCCATCGGTTGCCGCTGGCGACGGGCACCGATTTTGTGCAGCGGATTATGACCACACCGCGCTGGTATCCGCAGATACCGGATCAAGTGGCCGTGTGCGATGCCCATGAGCTGCCATTCCCGGCCGATTCCATGGATCTGGTTATCCTCCACCACAGTGCGGATTTCAGCGGTAATCCCCACGAGGTTATTCGAGAGTCCGCCCGGGTGTTACGTGGCGAGGGCACCCTGGCGTTGATTGGGTTCAATCCGCTCAGCCTCTGGGGTATACGTCGGCTGGTTTCCCGGCACCGTGAGGGTCCCTGGGGCGGTCGCTTTTTGATGCGTGGGCGGATGGAAGACTGGTTGCATCTGCTGGGCTTCAACGTCGAGGCGTCCGTAACCCGATTCTTTCGGTTGCCCCTGCAGCGGAGTGGTCGCCGGTCGGACACCCTGTTCGACGAGCGCCTCGGTGGCAACAGAATCCTGCCGGTGGGGGCCTATTACTGTATCCTTGCAAAAAAACGGGTCTACGCTCAGATACCCCGCCGACCAGCGTGGCGGCAGGCCAAGGTGATTGCCCTGTCCGGGACGCGCACGGTCGGGGCGTCGAGGAGCTGCTCCAGGGATCAGTGCGTGCCAGAAAAAAGTGTTTAACAGATGGGAGATAGAATGTCGGGTAAGGTAATTCTGTATACCGACGGCGCCTGCAAGGGCAACCCTGGTCCGGGCGGCTGGGGCGTGGTGTTGCGTTACGGCGATTCCAGCAAGATGCTGCATGGCGGCGAAGCCAACACCACCAACAATCGAATGGAGTTAATGGCCGCCATCAAAGGCCTGGCCGCTCTTAAGCGTTCCTGCACTGTGGAGCTTTACACCGACTCCCAATACGTCCGCAAAGGTATCACCGAGTGGATGGCGGGCTGGAAACGTAATGGCTGGAAGACTGCAGCCAAAAAGCCGGTAAAAAATGAGGACCTCTGGCGCGAGTTGGACGCCGAGGTTGCTCGGCATCAAATCAATTGGCACTGGGTGAAGGGTCATGCCGGGATACCAGACAACGAACTGGCTGACGAGCTGGCCAATCGGGGTGTCGCCGAATTGGCGGGTGCCTGAGCAAGTCCCACCGAATTGAGTGAGTCATGAGACAAATCGTACTGGATACAGAAACCACGGGTATTGACCCGAACGATGGTCATCGCATCATCGAAATCGGCTGTGTTGAGCTGGTCGAGCGCAAGCTCACCGGCCGCAACTACCACGTATACATCAACCCTGAGCGTGAGGTGGAGGCCGAAGCCATCACCGTTCACGGGATCACCAACGAGTTTCTCGCGGACAAACCGAAGTTCGCCCAGATCGCCGATGAGTTCTTCGAATTCATCCGGGGTGCGGAGCTGGTCATTCACAACGCGGCCTTCGACGTGGGTTTCATGGACGCCGAGTTTGCGCGGCTGAAACCGGTGCGCAAGACCGCCGACCACTGCGGCGTGGTCGACTCCCTCGCCATTGCCCGGAAAAAACACCCAGGGCAAAAGAACAACCTGGACGCCCTGTGTAAGCGCTACGGCGTCGACAACAGCAACCGTGAACTCCACGGCGCCTTGTTGGACGCGGAAATACTGGCCGATGTCTACCTGCTGCTGACCGGTGGCCAAACCGCCTTGTCCCTGGACGCCGGTGCGGAAGAAGGCGGCTCCAGTAATGGCATCCGTCGCCTGCCAAGCGAGCGTCCGGCTCTCGCCGTGGTAAAGGCCTCGGACGAGGAGGAGAATGCCCACGACGAGTTCATGGCCATGCTCGAAAAACAGGCCGGCGAAACCGTGTGGTCGAAGCTGTCCTAGGCCCGCCTGCTGCCTCGCCGGAGTGTACTAAATGTTACATTCCGGCTTTCTTGAGGTACTTGAGTTTTGTGTTATAAGTAATGGTTAGTTCGCCAGTTTTCGTGGCAGAGTCGCAGTTTATTCGCGAACTCAGGCTGGCAATGGGTATGCCGGCCCATAACAACAACACCTGTCGTTCCACCTGACGGGCGCAGTCACAATTAGGATGCGGTAGTCTCCGCAAGAAACAGGAAGCGTTTATGGTTCAATCGTCTTTGGCGACGAAATCGCAGTCGTTTGATCTGGTTAAAAGTGAAATTGAACAAACCATCAAACAGGCAGAGTCCAGCCTTGAACGCTTTCAGGAAAATCGTGAGAGTGGCGAAGACCTCCAGAACTGCGTGGACTTCATCAACCAGCTACGAGGTATCTTCATCCTCGTGGAGCTGCGCGGTGGCACGCTGCTGTGCCAGGAAGCGGTCAGCATGGCCAATGATGTTCCCGTTGGTGCCAACGACGACAAGAACATCCTGCTTACCACGCTGAACAGCGCTCTGTTTATCCTCCGCCGTTACGTCGAGTATTACCATCAGCAGCGGGAGGACCACCCTGAGCTGTTGTTGCCGGTGATCAACGACCTGCGTGAGGCCCGCCGGGAGAAACCCTATCCCGAGTCATGCTTTTTCGAGGTGGACGTCAAAGAGCGCCCGGATTTCTGTGCAGGCGTCGCAGTGCAACCGTTCGAAGGTGAAAATTCCGATTTTGAAGTCATGGCACGCCGGATGCGCCTTACCTTCCAGGTGGCACTGCTCAGCATCCTGCGCGAGCGCAATGACGTGGTCAGCAAGAAGCTGATTGCTCGGTCGGCTCGTGGCCTGGCTCGCTTGTGCCAGGGAGCGCCGATGGGGCAGTTGTGGTGCCTGGTCTCGATCGTGGCCGACACCATGCTTGACCGTGCGATGGTGTTCACCAAGGCCCGCAAGCGCATGTTCATGCGGATCGAGAAGTATGCCCGCGAAGTGGTGTATGTGGGCAAGGTAGCGACCGCCAAAGACGCCCCTGATTCCCTGATAAAGGACCTGGTGTACCTGCTGTATCGCAGCGGGTCGGCCAACCCCGAAGTAACCCAGGTGTTGTCCGCCTATCAGCTGACGCCAGCTGACTACCCCGACGCCATGCTGGAGGCGCACGCCCGCCGGCTGTATGGTCCTGGCAGCGACGTCTTGCGCTCGCTGGCGGAAGCCTTGCAAGACGAACTCAACCAGCTCAAGGATAAACTGGACATCATCGAGCGCGGCATTGAGCCGGATCTGGCAGAGTTGTCCTCGATTTCCGACGCGCTGGAACGTCTGGCCAACACCCTGTTGATGCTGGATCTGAAAAAGCTCGCCAACCTGGCGCAGGACGAGGCCGCCCGTCTGCGCGCGTGGGAAGGCGAGTCGCGCCTGCCAAACGACGACGAACTTTATGGCCTGGCAGACTCGGTGCTGAGCATCGAAGACGCGGTCATGCAGATCGTAACTCGCGGAATCACTTCGGAGACCGATGCACTGGCGCGCGGCCATCGCACCAAAGACGAATCGGTCTATCTGCGCGAAGCAGTGTTTGTGGTTGCGGACGAAGCCCGCGGCGCTCTGACTCTGGCCAAGCGGGCCATCACAGCGTTTATGGAATCAGATTACGACAAGTTGCACCTGGCTAACCTGCCGGCCACGCTGCACAGCATTTGGGGCGGCCTGCAGTTGGTTAACGACCCGGGCGCCGCGACCGTGCTCGAGCGGGTGGCTGGGTCCATCCAGGAGCGTCTGCTGGACGCCCGCGAGGCGCCGCCGATGCAGGAGTTGGAGGCTTTGGCCGACGCCTTGACTTCCCTCGAGTACTACATTGAAAGCATCGGCCGGCGTGAAGAGCGCAATCCCGACCTGTTGAAGTTGGCCGAAACCTCGTTGGACGATGTAGGTCTGTAAGCCGTGTCTAACGAAGTCGCCACTGTCGTGCTCACCGTCTTTGGGGCACTTCTGGTCGTTGCGAGCCTGCTGTTTTTCCTCCGACCCCGCTGGTTGCTTGGCTGGCTGAAGGGCATGGCGGTCTTTGGCATGCTGGTCATCGGCGCCTATACCCTGATCATCGCGCTCAATGTTTCCGGTTACCAATCCCTCCAGGGCATGCAAACGGTGGCAACCGTTTCCACCCAGCGCCAGGGCGATCAGCGTTGGCATGTGCGTCTGCAATCCCCGGACAAGATCTCGGTTGCCCAAACCCTGCTCGGGGATCAGTGGCAGGTGGACGCCCGAATCATTCGTTTTTCCGGGCCCTTGCGCTGGCTCGGCATTGCCCCTGGTTATCGTCTTGAGCGCTTGAGTGGGCGCTACACCTCGCTGGAACAGGAGCGGACTGCGCCACGGTCGGTGGTTGGGCTGGGGGATGTGTCCTGGCCGGACCTGTGGGAGTTGGATCGAACGTTCAACATGCCCTTTGTCGAGGGCGTTTATGGTAACGCCACCTTCATGCCGATGCGCGACGGAGCCATGTTCGATATTCGGTTGTCGGCTTCGGGGCTTGTGGCGGTGCCGGTCAACGAACAGGCGAGGGAAGCGGTGCAGCTCTGGGATCAGCAGTGAGCGAAAGGGCATAAAAAAACCTGCGCGGGGCGCAGGTTTTTTCGTTCCAGCGGGGCGTATTAGCCCATCTTGAACAGCTCGCCCAGTTTGGTGGCAAGCATCATGTCGCCTTCGGCGCGCAGCTGGCCAGCCATGAACGCCTGCATGCCATCGGTTTCACCGGAAACGATGCCCTGCAGAGTTTCGGAGTTCATGATCAGGGTAACGGAAGGATCGTCGTGTTCGCCTTCGTGCAGCGTGCAAGTGCCATCCTTGATCACCAGGTGATAGGTCTTGTCGTCCTCGATGTCGAACTGGAAAACCAGGTCCAGGCCTTGGGCGGCGTCTGCGTTGAAGTTCTGTTCGAGTTGTTCAAATACCTGAGCTACCGACATTTTTGTACCCTTAATGGTGGTTGTCTTGTCATGGTGACGGCATAGATGTCCCGGGCTGGACCGCCTTAGCGGGACTCCGTCTGGAGCCGACCTCGCTATGCGACTTTATGGTGAGTGTCAGGTTGTGTCAAGCTCGATCGAACGCTTGTTTTAATTTTTTTGCTCTGCATATCGTCGCAAATTCGGTAAGTTAGCAAGTCACATTTAACACCCCAAACACACAGACACACGGAGAAGCACTTTGGAGTTTCTGACTGAGTACGGTTTGTTCCTGGCGAAGGTGGTGACCTTTGTAGTGGCGGCGATTGTCGTGGTCGCCGTGGTCGTCGCATCGGCCCAGAAGGAACGGGAGGATCACAGCGATGACGGCGAATTGAAGATTCGCAAGCTCAACGAGAAATACGAAAAACTCCGGGAGTCCATTCAATCCCGCCTGATGTCGGATGCTGATCGCAAAGCCTTTGCCAAGGCCCGTAAAAAAGAAGAGAAAGCCAAAAAGAAAGCTGAGAAGAGTCAGCACAAGGAGGAAGGGGCCGAGCAGGAGCGGCAACCCCGGGTGTTCGTGCTGGATTTCGACGGTGACATCAAGGCCAGCGATACCGATCCGTTGAGGCGCGCCATCACCGCGGTGCTGAGTGTCGCAGACCCCAGCAATGATGAGGTGGTGGTGCGGCTGGAAAGCGGCGGCGGACTGGTGCACTCATACGGTCTGGCGGCCGCCCAGCTTGACCGCATCCGCAGCAAGGGGGTGCCCCTGACGGCCTGTGTCGACAAGGTGGCGGCCAGCGGTGGCTACATGATGGCCTGCGTGGCGGACCGCATCATTGCCTCGCCCTTTGCAATTCTCGGTTCCATTGGCGTGGTCGCCCAGCTGCCGAACTTTCACCGTTTCCTCAAGAAAAACGACGTGGATTTCGAGGTGCTGACCGCCGGCGAACACAAGCGGACGATGACCATTTTTGGTGAAAACACCGACAAGGGGCGGCAGAAGTTTCTGGAAGACCTCGAAGACACCCATGTGTTGTTCAAGGAATACGTGAGCGAGCGGCGGCCGTCGGTGGACATCGGCGCCGTGGCCAATGGCGACATCTGGTTTGGTAAACGTGCCCTGGACGTGCACCTGATTGATGAGATCAAGACCTCCGACGAATATCTTATTGAGGCCTGTGATCGCGCCGACGTAGTCTCGGTCAAGTACCAGCGCAAGCGGACGCTGCCTGAGAAACTGGGGTTGGCCGCCAGTGCCGCTCTGGAACATTCGGTTTGGCGGCTCCTGAGCGCCTTCAGGAATCAGAAGATCCAATAACCAACACCATTCACATTGACAGGGTGGGCACCAACGATGACAACAAACACCGACTTCAAGGCATGGCGCGTCGAAGAGAAAGACGGCGCTTACGTGGGCAGTGAGCAAACCCTGAACACCGCCGACCTGCCCGAGGGCGAAGTCCTCATTCGGGTGTCCCACTCCTCACTGAACTACAAGGACGCTCTGTCCGCTTCCGGTAACAAGGGGGTCACCCGCTCCTTCCCGCACACTCCCGGTATCGACGCGGCCGGTGAAGTGGTGGAAGACAGCTCCGGCAAATACAGCCCGGGCAGTGCCGTGATCGTCACCGGGTACGACCTGGGCATGAACACTGACGGTGGTTTTGGCGAATATATTCGGGTTCCGGCGGCCTGGTGTGTGCCTCTACCGGCGCAATGGCAGCCGCGAACTGCGATGATCTATGGCACCGCCGGCCTGACCGCAGGCCTCTGCGTGCAGAAGTTGCTCACCATGGGCGCCCAGCCGGAGCAAGGTCCGGTCGCCGTTTCCGGCGCCAGTGGCGCAGTCGGCAGCGTGGCGGTCGAGCTTTTGGCCAACCTCGGTTTTGAAGTTGTTGCCATCAGCGGCAAGGCGGATCACGCCGATGAGCTCAAAGCGCTGGGGGCCAGCGAAGTTGTGGGCCGCGACGCGCTCGCGGAGGAAAAGAAGCCGCTGGTAAAGCCGCTGTTCGGTAACGCCATCGATACCGTCGGTGGTGCACCGCTAGCCGAACTGCTGAAGCAGATCAGGCCGGGTGGTTCGGTTTCCTGCTGTGGACTGGTGGCCGGCCCTGGTCTGCAAACCACTGTGCTGCCGTTTATCCTTCGCGGCGTGAATCTGCTCGGGGTCGATTCGGTGGAAATTCCGCTGGCAGACAAGCAGGCGGTGTGGGACAAGTTTGCCGGAAACTGGGCGTGTCCGAAAACCGAGGCTTCCGCCCGCGATATTGGTCGTTCAGACCTGGATTCCGCCTTGAAGGCCTTCCTTGAGGGCGCCTCCGCCGGCAAGATTGTGCTGGACCACGGTCGTTAAGCCGAGCCATAAGCCAGGAAGCCAGACATAAAAAAGCCTGCCACACCGGCAGGCTTTTTTAGTTTGTGCCTAAGCGGTGTCAGGACGCCCGGCGACGGAACAGCGGCAGGTCGGTATCGGTGGCTGCCTGATAACCCTGACTGAAGAAGTTCAGGCATCGGGCTGCTTTGTTGATGTCCTTGTCGGGGCGCAGCTCGTACGCATCGAACCCGCAGCGCTTCATGAACTGAAGCTGGTCCAGCAGCACGTCACCAATGGCCCGCAGTTCGTTTTCGTAGCCCAGGCGTTCCCGCAGGATGCGGGCAATGCTGTAGCCACGACCGTCGCTGAACTTTGGAAAATTCACCGCGATCACCGGCAGCTCCTGGGTTTTGCCCGCGAGCATTTCCGGCTCATCGTGGCTGTCCAGCCACACACCAATATCGTCGCGGCCAGTGAAGTGCTCGTAGCCGGCCAGCCACAGATCGGCCGGCACCAGCGCCTTGGTCTGCTCAGGGATATTGAGCGACTCGCCCTCGGCCGGGCGGGGAACGACGACCCAGTCATCCTTCCGGATGCTGCCGTCCTGGAGAATTACATCAGGCATAAACCCGCTCCTTGAAGGGATCAATTCCAACGCGGCGATAGGTGTCCAGGAAGGTTTCTTCCTCGGTCCGCTTGGTCACGTATACGTCGATGATCTTCGCGATCACGTCCGGCATGTCCTCCCGGGCGAACGAGGGCCCAAGGATCTTGCCAATGGTGGCATCGTGGTGAGATGAGCCGCCCAGACTGACCTGGTAGAACTCCTCGCCTTTCTTGTCGACGCCAAGAACACCGATGTTACCGACGTGGTGGTGGCCACAGGCGTTCATGCAGCCGGAAATGTTCAGATCGATGTTGCCCAGGTCGTACAGGAAGTCCATGTCGTCAAAGCGACGCTGGATGGCCTCGGCCACCGGAATCGACTTGGCGTTGGCCAGGGCGCAGAAATCGCCGCCCGGGCAGCAGATGACGTCGGTCAAAGTATTGAGGTTAGCGGTACCGAAGCCCATGGGCACAATCGCCTGCCAGAGTTCGAACAGACGGTCCTGGCGGACATCGGCCAACACCACGTTCTGCTGGTGGGTTACCCGCACTTCGCCAAAGCTGTAGTCGTCGGCCAGGTCTGCAATCTGTTCCATCTGGCGATCGGAGACGTCGCCTGGGGGCGTACCGGTTTCCTTGATGGTCAGGGTGACGATGGCGTAGCCGGGCTTCTTGTGGGTGTCCACGTTGTGGCTCAACCACTGATCAAAGTCGCGGTTTTCGAAACGCTGTTTCGCCAACAGCTCGGTGGCGTTGTCCAGGTCCTGATAGTCCGGCTCGGTAAAGTAGCCTTGCACCCGCTGGATGGCCTCCGGGGTCAGACGGGTCGGCGAGTCCTTGATGTGGTTCCACTCGGCCTCGACCTTCTCGGCAAAACCCTCTGGAGTCAGCGCCTTGACCAGGATCTTGATCCGGGCCTTGAACTTGTTATCACGACGACCATACCGGTTATAGACCCGCAGCACGGCCTCAAGGTAGGTCAGCAAGTCCGCTTCGGGCAGGAATTCACGAATAACCGGTCCGACCATCGGGGTCCGGCCCAGGCCGCCGCCCACGTGGACCCGGAAACCGAGTTCACCCTGCTCGTTACGTACCATCTGCAGGCCAATGTCGTGCACCTGGATGGCGGCGCGGTCGGTTTTCTCGGAGGCGTTCACCGCCACTTTGAACTTCCGCGGCAAGAACGCGAACTCCGGGTGGAATGTGGACCATTGGCGAATGATTTCGCAGTAGGGGCGCGGGTCCGCGACTTCGTCGGACTGGGCACCGGAGAACTGGTCGGTGGTGGTGTTGCGGATGCAGTTGCCACTGGTCTGGTTGGCGTGCATCTCAACTTCGGCCAGCTCCTCCAGAATATCCGGCACGTCCTCCAGGTTTGGCCAGTTCAGCTGGACATTCTGACGGGTCGTGAAGTGCGCGTAGCCCTTGTCATAATCGCGGGAGATCCGCGCCAGCCGGCGCATCTGGTCCGAACGCAGCATGCCGTAAGGAACGGCAATGCGAAGCATCGGGGCCAGCCGCTGCACATACAGACCGTTTTGCAGGCGCAGTGGAAGGAATTCTTCCTCAGCCAATTCACCCGCCAGGGCCCGTTCTGTCTGGTCCCTGAATTGCGCAACCCGTTCGGCTGCGATTTGCCGATCGTGTTCATCGTATACGTACATAAGGAAGGTCCTGCCTGAAAGCGTTATTGCGGCCGGCCGCGCCCAAACGTTGGAGTAGGCAAGGGCTGGGGCCTTTTATCTGCGGGGAGGATAGCACCGTGTTTTTATTCTTAAAATGATTATTTCTAAATATGTTTATCGATTCAGGCGATAAGTCAGGGCCGCTTGGCGCTGGACGTTTTGCGGATTGAGGTCTTTAATGAAAGGTGGCCGAAGGCCAACTTCGGCCGCTTCCAACAATAACAACACCCAGTGACGAGTCCAGGCCTGGCCTGGTAATCCACGAGAGGTACGCCCAATGAAGAAATCCGCACGTTCAGACAGTCAGGTCGATGCTGTCGCGTCCGTACTACTGGTCCTGCTGGTGGTTGCGTTCGCTGTCGTCTGGGTCTCAGGGCAGTAAGTCACTGCCCGGCGAGTACCGCCTGCACGATCAGAATCAGGCCGACCACGAAGGCTGCAGTGAAGAGGAGGCCCGCAATAATGTAGGGCCAGGGGCTGTGGCTGGAGAAGTCTTCCTGCCGGCGCTTGTCCGATTGGACGCCAAAAGCGCCGGCCAGAATGCTTTGCATGATCTTCAGCACGCCGGGCTGGCCTCGCTTTCCTTGCGTCGTCTTCGGGTTTTCGGACCTGCCTGCCATGCCATAGCCCCTGTTGCTTGATTTACTCCGCCGGGTCGTACGCCAGACTCGGTGCCAACCAGCGTTCCGCCTCGGCCTTGGTGATGCCTTTGCGATCAGCATAGTCCTCAACCTGGTCCGCGCCAATCCTGCCCACGGCAAAGTACTTCGATTCCGGGTGGGCAAAGTACCAGCCAGACACCGCGGCACTCGGGTACATGGCAAAGTGCTCGGTCAGTTCGATGCCAGTGGTTGAGGTGGCTTCAAGCAGGCTGAACAAGGTGGCTTTCTCGGTGTGCTCCGGGCAGGCCGGATAGCCAGGGGCAGGGCGGATACCACGGTAGCGTTCTTTGATCAGGTCCTCGTTGGTGAGGGCCTCTCCGCCGGCGTAGCCCCAGAATTCCTGGCGTACGCGCTCGTGCATGCGCTCGGCGAAGGCTTCGGCCAGACGATCCGCCAGGGCCTTGACCATGATCGCGTTGTAGTCGTCATGGCGGGCCTTGAACTCGTCAGAAAACTCTTCCGCGCCGATGCCCGCGGTTACGGCAAAGCCGCCCACGTAATCGTTGATCTCGGCGCCTTCGGCCGCAACGAAGTCGGACAGTGCCATCATCGGCTTGCCGGGTGCCTTTTCGTCCTGCTGTCGCAGGTGGTGGAGCACGGTCATTTCTTCGGTACGGCTCTCATCCTTGTAGACGACAATGTCGTCGCCGCGGCGATTCGCCGGCCAGAAACCGATAACGCCGCGGGCCTTCACCCGTTTTTCATCGATCATCTGGCGCAGGATTTTCTGGGCGTCGTCGAACAGGGTGCGCGCGGCTTCCCCACGCTTGGGGTCGTCGAAGATGCCCGGATACTTGCCGGAGATGTCCCAGGAAATGAAGAACGGCGTCCA
>JBPEXK010000036.1:0-2438 GCA_052031745.1 Marinobacter sp.
CGACGACCGATCAGACGCTTGATGGCGTACAGGGTGTTGTCCGGGTTGGTGACCGCCTGACGCTTCGCAGACTGGCCTACCAGGGTCTCACCATCGTCGGTATAGGCGATGATGGACGGGGTGGTGCGATCACCCTCGGCGTTCTCGATAACCTTTACCTTGTCACCATCCATGATGGCGACACAGGAGTTTGTGGTTCCCAGGTCGATACCAATAATCTTACTCATTGAATCACTCCAACTCTGCTGAATTCTTTCCCCGGGGAGTCGCCCCGGCTTCGGCCATTTACTGGCTATATTGGCGCTTTAATCGGCTTTTCAAGCCTGCTCATCAATTTTCGGTGCGTCTTCCGCCTTAGCCACCATCACCATGGCCGGACGAACTACGCGACCGTTGAGCAGATACCCCTTTTGCACCACGGCCACAACGCTGTTGGGCTCGGCATCCGGCGCCGGCACCATGGACATGGCTTCGTGCTGCTGCGGGTCGAACGGTTCGCCGACCGGGTTCAGCTGCTCAACATTGAACTTGCCAAGGCTGCTCATGAACAGGTTCAGGGTCATCTCGACCCCTTCGCGAATGGACGCCACCAGTTCACCAGCGTTGTCATTGCCTTCGGTGCTTTCGACCGCCTTTTCCAGGCTGTCCGCCACCGGCAACAATTCCTTCACAAACTTCTCGAGCGCAAACTTGTGCGCTTTCTCCACATCGATCTCGGCGCGACGACGCACGTTTTGCATCTCGGCCTGGGACCGCAGCATCTGCTCCTGCGCTTCCTTGACCTGTGCCCTCAGCGCCTCAACCTCAGACTCTTCGCCTTCGACAACCTCGTCTTCCGCCTGGGCTTCTTCGGCGGCGGCTTCGGTCGCTTCCTTCAGCTCGTCTTCAACCTGTTCGTTGCGGTTCTCGTCAGTGCTCATGACCTCTCCTGCTAGCTATCCGACGGCCGAGTACGGCACGGCCGATTCAACATGGCTTCCGACCGCAGCGAGCCGGAAAAATATAGATGCGATCGGATATGGGGCCCTAGCGACAGGTTTCAACCACCCAGTTTTTCATTTGGTGAGAAATTCACCGACTGAGTAATTTGCAAACAGGAAAAACCCTGTATATATTCACAGTCACTGTATGAACACACAGTATTTCGAAGGACGCGGAGGTTTTCTGCATGCTCACACAGCTTACGGTTTCCAATTACGCCATCGCCGAACGGGTGGAACTTCAGTTCAGCAAAGGCATGACTGCATTGACCGGTGAAACCGGCGCCGGCAAATCCATCGTGCTGGACGCCCTGGGACTGGCCATGGGAGGCCGGGCCGACGCCGGCGCGGTACGCCACGGCGCCAAGCGTGCGGACATCACCGCCACCTTCGACGTCAGCAACATTCCGGAAGCCGCAGCGTGGCTCGAGCAGCACGAACTGGACGACGACAGCGACTGCATTCTGCGCCGGGTCATCAGCAAGGATGGCCGCTCCCGCGCCTACATCAACGGCCAGCCCTGCCCGCTCGCACACCTGAAAAACCTCGGCGGCCTGCTGATGGACATCCACAGCCAGCACCAGCACCAGTCCCTGCTGCGCAAGGACACCCACCGCAAACTGCTGGACGAATTCGCCGGCGTGGAAACCCTGGCCGCCGACACCCAGGCCGCCTTCAAGGCCTGGAACCAGACCCGCCAGCGCCTGACCGAACGCCAGCAAAATGCCGACGAAGCCGAAGCCAAGCTGCAACTGCTGCGCTATCAGGTGGAAGAGCTGGACCGGCTGGCCCTGGAAGACGGCGAACAAGAACGCCTGGAAGAAGAGCAGGCGCAACTGAGCCAGGCCGACGCGGTGCTGCACAGCAGCCATCAGGCCGCCCTGCTCTGCACCGAAGAAGACACCAGCGCCGCCGGTCTGGTGCGCCAGGCCCTGCAGCAACTGGAGCAGCTGCCGGTGGAAGTGCCGGCGCTGGCCGACACCCTGCAGATGCTGCACGAAGCCCAGATTCAGATCAGCGAGGCCGGTGATAACCTGCGCCGGTTCGTGGATGACTACGAAGCCGACCCGGCCCGACTGGCCGAGGTGGAAGAGCGCCTGAGCGCGATTTTCCAGATGGCGCGCAAGCACCGGATCGGCCCGGAAGAGTTGCCCGAACTGCACCAGCGCCTGAGCGCCGAGCTGACAGAACTGGACGGCGGTGCCGGTAGCCTGGAGCAACTGGAAGCGGAACTGACCGAGCAGCGTGCGCATTTCGACGCCCTGGCCAACAAACTCACCGAAGCCCGGGAACAGGCGGCGGTGGAACTGGACCAGCGCGTAGCCGGCGAACTGGCTCAGCTCAGCATGCCGTCCATGCAGTTTGTCACGCACCTGAGCCGCAACAGCAACGACGAACCCGCCCCCCATGGCCTGCAGGACATCGAATTCCTGGTCAGCGCCAACCCGGGCCAGCCGG
>JBPEXK010000367.1:0-9951 GCA_052031745.1 Marinobacter sp.
GAGCTGGAACGGCAGCAGAAAACCATGGCGGAGACCCGCAAGAGCCTGGTAGGCAGCGGCGACCGTTCGGAACGCATTCGCACCTACAATTTCCCCCAGGGCCGGGTGACCGATCATCGCATCAACCTGACCCTGTACAAGCTGGACGAAGTGGTCTCCGGCGACCTCGACGCGGTGCTGTTGCCGCTGCAGCAGGAGCACCAAGCCGAGCTGCTGGCGTCACTGGCCGATGACCAGTAACCCCCCTTTTAGCTGCGAAGCTCTGCTGCGACAGGCCGCCGAACGGATCGGTGGCGACAGCCCCCGGTTGGACGCGGAACTGTTGCTCAGTCACGCCACGGGCCTGAACCGGACCAGTTTTCGCGCCTGGCCGGAGCGCGACATAGACCCCGGGCAGGCCGAGACGTTCGAGTCACTGGTGAGCGAGCGAGTCAAAGGCCAGCCGATTGCCTACCTGTTGGGGCACCAGGAATTCTGGTCCCTGCCATTGATGGTCAGTCCCTCCACCCTGATTCCCCGTCCGGACACCGAATGCCTGGTGGAAACCGCGCTGGCTCTGCCGTTGCCGGCGGCGGCCCGGGTCTTGGATCTGGGCACCGGCACCGGTGCCATCGCGCTAGCCCTGGCCAGCGAGCGCCGGCAATGGCAGGTTAGCGCCTGTGATTGCGTCAGCGACGCGGTGGCCTTGGCCGAGCGAAACGCCCGGGAGCTGGGTCTGCCGGTCCAGGTGACGCAAAGTTCCTGGTTTTCCGGCCTGACGGCAGGAAAATTTGATCTGATCGTGTCCAATCCGCCCTATATTGCCGATGACGACCATCATCTGGGGGAGGGCGACGTGCGCTTCGAGCCATCGTCGGCCCTGGTGGCCGGCGCTGATGGCCTGGACGACATCCGGCTGATTGTGGAGCAGGCGCCGGACTGGCTCACCGCCGGTGGCTGGCTGCTGCTCGAGCACGGTTATGATCAAGCCGAGGCTGTGCGCGCGCTGCTTGCGGCGCGCGGTTTCTCGGCGGTGGAAAGCCGCCAGGATTATGGCGGCCGTGACCGCATGACCCTGGGCCAGTGGAGCCAAGCCCCGGCAGAATCGGACGAGACAACAGGAGAGCGAGATGCTCAGTGACGACGAGCTGTTGCGCTACAGCCGGCAAATTCTGATGCCCAAATTCGATGTCGCCGGCCAGGCCGCACTGAAATCGGCGCGGGTGCTGGTGCTTGGTGCCGGCGGCCTGGGTTGCCCGGTGGCACTTTACCTGGGCGCCGCCGGGGTAGGTCAGCTGACCCTGGTGGACGATGACGACATTGAGTTGGCCAATTTGCAGCGCCAGATCGGCTTCGAGCAGTCGGAACTGGGCGAGTCCAAGGCCGAAGCCCTGGCGCGCCGGGTCCAGGACATCAACCCGTTGATCTCGGTCACCGCCCTAAATCAGCGTCTGGAAGGCGACGAGCTGGCCCGCCGGGTGGCCGAGGCCAGTCTGGTGGTGGACTGCTGCGACAACTTCCAGACCCGGTTTGCTGTGAACCGCGCCTGTGTGGCGGCCAAGGTGCCCCTGGTATCCGGCGCCGCGATTCGCGGTGAGGGTCAGCTCTCGGTGTTTGATCCTCGTAACGAGCAAAGCCCCTGTTACCACTGCCTGTACCCGGAGCAGGGCAACGAAGACCTGACCTGTTCCGAGGCCGGCGTGATTGCGCCCCTGGTTGGCATGATCGGCTCGGCCCAGGCCATGGAAGCGATCAAGGTGATCTCCGGTGTCGGCACGCCCCTGGTTGGCCGATTGCTGATCCTCGACGCCTGGCACATGGCCTGGCGCGAAATGAAATTGGCCCGCGATCCGGAATGCCCGGTCTGCGGCAACGGCTAGCCGCCGCGGCAAGATTGGCGGGATTGCCCGGCAGTATCCCCGAGCCGCTAGTCTTCAGTCCTTGAGGGCCTGAAACTTGGCAATCGCCTCCTTCCGACTCTCCTTCAAATCCACTATGGGCCGTGGGTAGCCCTTGGGAATCACGCCGCCTTTGCTGCCGGGATCGTGAATGCGTTTGGCATCCAGTTTGGCCAGCTCCGGCACCCACTTACGAATAAAATGCCCTTGGGGATCGAAGCGTTCGCTCTGGGTCACTGGGTTGAATACCCGGAAGTAGGGCGCTGCATCGGTGCCGGTGGAGGCGCTCCACTGCCAGCCGCCGTTGTTGGAGGCCAGGAAACCATCCACCAGTTTCGACATGAAATAAGCCTCACCCAGGCGCCAGTCCACGAACAGGTTCTTGGTCAGGAACATCGCGGTCACCATGCGCAAACGGTTGTGCATCCAGCCGGTCTCGTTCAGCTGGCGCATGGCGGCATCGACGATGGGAATGCCGGTGCGACCCTCTTTCCAGGCCTCGAAGTTGTCGCCTGGTTCGTTCCAGGTCAGGGCTTCGGTCTCGGGTTTGAATGCCCGGTGCATGCTGACCCTGGGGTAGTGGTAAAGGATGTTGATGTAAAAGTCGCGCCAGGCAATTTCGCTGATCCAGGTGGTCAGGCCCTCCTGATTGCCACCCTGACCCTGGGCGTCGCGCGCCGCCAGCAGGCATTGGCGTCCGGACAGCACGCCGTTGGCCAGGTAGGGCGATAGCTGGCTGGTGCCGTCCAGGGCGGGGAAGTCGCGATCATTCTTGTAGGCCCCGGCCCGTTCGCTGAGAAAATCCTCCAACTGCTCGTGCGCCGCTTCCTCACCAGTTTCGACCAGCGCGGGCGGGGCATCCCGGAAGGCGTCTGGAATCTCCGTCAGTTCGGCCGCCTTCACCGTCTTGCCCACTGGTTTGGGAATTGGCAGCACCGTCGGTTGCGCCGTATCGACCCATTTCTTCCAGCTGCGTGAGAAGGGGGTGAATACGGAGTAGGGTTCGTCCTGCTGGGTCAGGATCTCGCCCACCGGCGCCACAGTCTGGTCCCTGTACTTGCACACCTCGATGTCCTCGGCGTCCAGCCGCTGTTTCACCTGCTTGTCGCGACGGCGTTCGTTCACGCCGTATTCCTCGTTGAAGTGCACGCGGGTGATCTTCTGTTCGCGGCACAGCTTGGCCAGTTGATCGATGCTGTCGCTGAACCGGTCGGCGGTCAGGAAAGTCATGGGTATGCCCAGTTTCGCCAACTCCTTGGCCAGGGCATTGACGTGGGCAATGACAAACTGAACCCGGGCCGGGGACCAGTCGTGTTCCTGCCACTGGCCGGGACTGACGATGAAGCAGGCCTGTACCTGGCTCTCGGTCTTGCAGGCGGCGGTGAGCGCGGGGTTGTCGGCGGTGCGAAGGTCGTTTCGGAACCAGACCAGCTGTGTCATGAGAAATCCTGTAGCGCGTCGCTCGTTGGAGACGGGGTTGGGTCGACCCTGGGCATACGGGTAAATACATGCCAAGGCGCCAATAAAATCACAGACTTGGATATTCGCTGAGGTGCCATGATTGGATTATAGTTAGTGAAATCTGCCAATGTGACGTAAAGGAGACGTGTGGCACCAATGGAATCTGAAACTGAAGGCCTGCAGGAGGGTGTTTGGGCCCAGCCCTATACCCTGGCGTCCGGGCAGACCCAGTATCATCAGCTCGGTCAGGTGCGCCTTTGGGTCACTCTGCTGGATAAGGAGTGGCAGGTGCGTTCCCAGACCCGGGAGCCGGATACGGACCCGGTCACCTGGACCCAGCGCATTGGCCACACCCTGCCGTCTTCCGACGTGGACCTTAAGCGATTCATCCGGTCTGACGGTTCCGACCAGGTTACCTTCGTTCCTGCGGTGGCATCCCTGCCGACCGTGATTCGCCCCTACCAGCCGTTAACCATCCCCGCCGGCGAGCGCTGCGTGATTTACGTGGGCACCGTGGTCTGGATGAAGGTGTGCGTCGGGGCGTCGCAAACTCTGCTGACCGAGGTCCCCCTGGGTACACCTTCGCTGACCTGGGTGGGGCGCAACACCATGGAGGGCGAGTTGTGTTATTCCTCGTCCAGTTACGCCCGGCTGGTGCTGGAAGCGGTACCCAAGCGGCCCTGGCGCGCGGTCACCCCGGTGACCATCGTCAACCAGCGCAAGGAACCGCTGTTGCTGGAGCGGTTCAGCCTGCCGACACCGCTGCTGTCCCTGCACCTGAATGAACGTGGCCAGCTGTGGACGCCGGGAGTGACGGTGGTGTGCGAAACCGAAATGAACTCGGCCAGCCTGCATGTGGATTCCACATTGTTACCGGCGGCCGGTAGCTGCCGACAGGTGGGAGCGGCGCGCGAACCCATTGCCCGCGGCCGTTTGGTGCGTGCCTTCGATCGCATGTTTGGTTAACCCCGTTAGGGAGTCGTTGTTTTGCTAGACCAACTACAAGCCGGCGTGATGTCGGTGTTTACTGACATTGCCTGGGGCGCGTGGATCAGTTCCCTGTTCCTGCTGGTGTTGGGCGTGATTCTCGGTTCGTTCGCCGGCCGCAGTGCCGCCCGCTTCATGGAGCAGCGCACCACGCGCCACCACACGGTGATGGTCCGGCGCCTGGTGTTCTACGTCATCCTGATGCTGTTCGCGGTCGCCGCGCTCCGGGAAGCCGGATTCTCCCTCGACGTGGTTCTGGGCGCCGCCGGGATACTGACTGTGGCCCTGGGTTTTGCCTCCCAAACCTCGGCTTCCAACATGATCAGCGGGTTGTTCCTGCTGGTGGAAAAGCCGTTCGAGATCGGCGACACCATCGAGGCCGACGCCACCATCGGTGAGGTGGTGGGTATCGACATGCTCAGTGTAAAACTGCGGACCCCGGACAACCTGTACGTTCGTATTCCCAACGAAACCCTGATCAAAACCCGGGTGGTGAACCGCTCCCGCTTCCCCATTCGTCGGCTCGACCTGACCGTGGGTATTGCCTACGCTGAAGATGTTGAGCGAGTGGAAGCCCTGCTGTTGAAGCTGGCCGAGAAGAACCCCGTTTGCCTGGAAGAGCCCAAACCCTTCGTGCTGGTCACGGCCTTTGGTCCATCGTCGGTGGATCTGCAGTTTTCGTTTTGGGTTCCAAAAGACAAAGTCATGGATGGCCGCAGCAGTATCATGGTGGCAATCAAACAGGCGCTGGATCGTGAGGGTATCGAGATTCCTTTCCCGCACACCAGTATCTACGCCGGCAGTCATTCCGAACCTTTCCGGGTGCAGTTGCTGGGACCGGAGACCATAGCAAACAAGGAACCTGCGGATGTCGACCAAGACCGATGATGTGATCAAAACCATCCCGCCGAAAGCAAACGCCAGCCGCGTCGCCCTGGGGTGGCGGGAGTGGGTGGCGCTCCCGGACCTGGACATTGGCCGGATCAAGGCCAAGGTGGATACCGGGGCCCGTACCTCGTGCCTGCACACTTTTCGCACCGAGCCCTACACCGAAAACGGCGAGCGCCGGGTGCGATTCTGGGTGCACCCGATCCAGAACAACCTGCACCAGGTGGTGGAATGTGATGCCAAGGTGCTGGACGAACGGGACGTGTCGGATTCCGGGGGCCACCGGGAGCTGCGGCTGGTCATCGAGACCACCCTGGTGGTGGGCGACCAGAGCTGGCCCATTGAAATGACGCTGACCAACCGGGATTCCATGCGATTCCGGATGCTGTTGGGGCGCACCGCCATGTCAGGGCGCTCCGAGATTTACCCTGAAGCCTCCTATCTTGCCGGCGAACCGGCGCTAAGGACCGAGAAATGAAAATTGCGGTTTTATCCCGTAACAAGAATATTTACTCCACCCGTCGCCTGGTGGAGGAAGGCATCAATCGCGGCCATGAGGTCCGTGTGGTTGACTGCCTGCATTGCTCCATGAACATTACCTCGGCCAAACCCCAGATCCATTACCACGAAGAGGTGTTGGAAGGGTTCGACGTGGTCATTCCCCGCATCGGCGCGTCCGTCACCTTTTACGGTGCCGCGGTACTGCGCCAGTTCGAGATGATGGGGGTGTTTCCCCTGAACGAATCGGTGGCCATTACCCGGTCCCGGGACAAGCTGCGCTCCCTGCAGCTGTTGGCCCGTAAGGGCGTGGGCATGCCGGTGACCGGTTTCGCCAACAAGCCCGACAACGTGCCTGAACTGCTGAAGATGGTTGGCGGTGCGCCGGTGGTCATCAAGCTGCTGCAAGGCACCCAGGGCATCGGTGTGGTGCTGGCGGAAACCCGCAAGGCAGCGGAGAGTGTGATCGAGGCCTTCATGGGCCTGAAGGCCGACATTCTGGTGCAGGAATTCATTAAGGAAGCCGGTGGCGCCGACATTCGCTGCTTCGTGATCGGTGACAAGGTGATTGCCGCGATGAAGCGCCAGGGCGCGGAAGGCGAGTTTCGGTCCAACCTGCATCGCGGGGGCAGCGCCTCCCTGGTGCGCATCACGCCTCAGGAGCGGCGCACCGCGGTGGCCGCTGCCAAGGCCATGGGCCTGAATGTGGCCGGTGTGGACCTGCTGCGCTCCAGCCGCGGCCCGCTGGTGATGGAGGTGAACTCGTCGCCGGGCCTGGAGGGCATTGAAAACGCCACCGGCAAGAACATCGCCGGCATGATCATCAACTGGACCGAAAAGAACCAGAAACCCTGGAAAACCCGGACCAAAGGCGGAGGCGGCTGAGATGGCGGCACGCGCGCCCTTCGTTATCGGTGATCAGGAAGTCAAGGCCGGAACCCGCCAGACCATCGAGGTTCCGGTGGCCAAGCTGTACACCCACACGCCCCTGCACATTCCCGTGGAGGTGGTGCACGGCCGCCGTTCCGGGCCGGTGCTGATGGTCTGCGGTGCCATTCACGGCGACGAGATCAACGGCGTGGAAATCGTCCGCCGGGTGCTGAAAAATTCCGCACTGCGGCACCTGCGTGGCACCCTGGTGGCGGTGCCAATCGTGAATATTTTCGGGTTCGTGCAGCGCACTCGCTACCTGCCCGACCGGCGCGACCTCAACCGTTGCTTCCCGGGCACCGAGACTGGCTCGCTGGGTGGGCGTATTGCCTATCTGCTGCGCACCCAGATCATGGAGAATGTGTCTCACATCATCGACCTGCACACCGGGGCGATTCACCGCTTTAATCTGCCGCAGATCCGGGCCGAGCTGAAGAACCCGGAGACCACTCGCATGGCCGAGGCTTTCGGCGCTCCGATCATCATCAATGCCAGCCTGCGCGAGGGCAGCCTGCGGGCTTACGCCGATTCCCAGGACATCCCGGTGATCACCTTCGAGGGCGGGGAAGCGCTGCGCTTCGACGAGGTGGTGATCTCCAGCGGCGTTAAAGGAGTGATTCGGGTAATGCGGGCGCTGGAGATGATTCCGGCCAAGAAAGGACCGAGCGCGCCCAAGTCCCGATCGGAAATCGCCGCCAATTCCCAGTGGGTGCGCACCGACATGGATGGCATCATGCGCCCGGTGGCGCGGCTGGGGCAGAAGGTCCGCAAGGGCCAGAAGCTGGCGATGGTGGCGGATCCGTTTGGTGAGTCCGAAAGCGCGGTACTGTCACCCTGTTCGGGCATCGTTATCTGCGTGAACAACCTGCCGCTGGTGAACGAGGGCGAGGCCATCTATCACATCGCCCGGTTCGACGAGCTGAGCGAGGCGGAGGCCGCGATGAAGCACTTCCGCAGCAGCTACGAGACCAACCTGGCCGACGATGTCCTGCCCGTGCATCCATGGGATGAGAACCCGAAATAGCGGAAGTGGCCGGGGAACTGGCTGAGGAGGTGGCTGATGATCTGGGACCAAACCTTTATTGAGCTGGCGCCTCTGCCCCGGGGCTTTCACCTGGTGACCAACGAGGTGCTGGCCCGGGCGCCCAACCTCAGCAACTGCGAGGTTGGGCTGCTGCACCTGTTCATTCAGCACACCTCCGCCTCGCTGGCGGTCAACGAGAACGCCGACCGGGACGTGCGCGGCGACCTGGAGCGGCATTTCAATGTGATGGTGCCGGAAAACGCGCCCCACTATCAGCATGTGCTTGAGGGACCGGATGACATGCCGGCCCACATCAAGAGTGTGCTGATTGGCCCGTCCCTGACCCTGCCGGTGAACCATGGGCGCCTGGCCCTGGGCACCTGGCAGGGCATCTACCTTTGCGAACACCGGGACAACGCCGGCGGCCGGCGCCTGGTGGCGACTCTGCAGGGGCGTTGGTAAGCCTCTGTTTTTCCTCTTTCCGTCCTGATCCCGACTTCCCGTCTACACTGAGTGTGGGGTTTCACCCATTGTCTGAATGGAATGGGTGGAAATTCACCCATTTGTGAGCAGGAATCGCCGGCCTCTGAATAAAAGCTACTGATTTAGAACAATTTTCTTAAAGTGGTCTGCTCCTTGCTCCTCCCTGGTCAACGGGGTTTTGAACTCCGTGACGCATCGAACAATCAAAAATGAAACCGGGAGCATCCTCTATGAAGACCCAAGCCGTGATGGCGGCCGCGTTCGCCTCCACCCTTGTTGTTGCACAACCGACTTTCGCGCAAGATCGTTCCGACTGGCCGGACAGCTTCACCGTTGGCACCGCCAGCCAGGGCGGTACCTACTTTGCCTATGGCTCCGGCTGGGCCAACTTTGTCGCCGAGAACCTGGGCGTGTCCGGCGGTGCCGAGATCACCGGCGGCCCCATGCAGAACATGGCCCTGGTACACACCGGTGACCTGAAATTTGGTCTGACCACCATGGGCCCGGCCCGGGAATCCATGGAAGGCAACAGCCCGCTGGCGCCTGGCATGAAGATGGACAACGTCTGTGCCATGTTCCCGATGTACGAAACCCCGTTCTCGGTAACCGCGTTGTCCAGCTCCGGCATCAAATCCATCTCCGACATTCCTGATGGCGCCACCATCGGTTTCGGTCCGGCCGGTTCCACCTCCGACACCTACTTCCCGCGCATGATGGAAACCCTGGGCGTAGACTTCGAGCGCCGCAACGGCAGCTGGTCTGACCTGGGCGGCCAGCTCCAGGACGGCCTGATCGACGTGGTGGCGTTTGCCGCAGGTATCCCGATCCCGGCGGTCAGCCAGCTGGAAGTGCAGACCGACGTCAACATCATCGGCATGACTGACGCAGAAGCCAAGAAGATCACCGACAACTTTCCGGTTTCTGAGTTCGTGATTCCGGCCGACACCTACCAGTCCCTGAACGAGCCGTCCCGCGTGGTGTCCATGTGGAACTTCGCCATGGTGAACTGCGACATGTCTGAGAGCTTCGTTTATGAGATCACCAAGCTGACCATGGAGAACAACGACAAGATGGTCTCCATCCACAAAGCTGCGCGTAACTCCGTGCCCGAGAACTACAGCAAAAACAACGTGCTGCCCTGGCATCCGGGCGCCGCTCGCTGGTTCAACGAGAACGGTTACACGATCGAAGACAGCATGATCAAACAGTAATCATAGCTAGTGGCGGGGTCGCATCGGCGGCCCTGCCAGCAGTTGTCGATCTGCCATCGACACCGCTTTTTTTGTAAGCAGGGCTTAACATGACCACAGAACAATATCCCAAAGACGGCGCCTCCCAGTCGGCCGCCGGCACCATGCCGGAAGACGACCACATGCTGGCCCACGATGTGGACGAGGAGCCGGTTGAGGCCAATCGCCGGTTGTTTGAAGGCGGCCTCCTGAAATTCGTCACCATGCTGGCGATTGCCTATTCGGCGTTCCACCTCTACACCCTGAACGTTGCACCCCTGGAGACCTGGTCGTTCCGGATTGTGCACATTGCCGGCGCCCTGGTGCTGGGCTTCATCCTGTTTGCCGGCGCCCGTTTCGTGTCCGCCGAAGAAGGCCCCGCCCGCCATCGCTGGACCACCTGGATTGGCGGCCTTGCCATGCTGCCGGCGCTGTACGCGCTCTACCAGACCGTGAATTTCTATCTGATGGTGCAGGACGGCGCCATGCGCATCCCGGTCGAGCTGGAAACCTGGCACTTCGGCTGGCCCCTCCTGGCGGCCACCGGTGTCGGTATCGTGATGACCTGGTTCCA
>JBPEXK010000368.1:0-2544 GCA_052031745.1 Marinobacter sp.
CCTTTGCCGAGCAGAGGTTAGTATCGGTTAACTTCTGAAAATGCAGATAAAATCCGTCATTTGTCTGGAAAATTCTTGAGCTTTCTGAAAATAAAAACTTAGCGTCTAAAGGAAATTCACCGGCGAGGTGGGCCTACGACCTTGGTCTGAAGGAGGTTGTTTGATGGTCCAAAAACGGTCATTCTTCCGTAACTAATCGCAAGTTATTCCAAAAAACGGGAGATAAAGCGGGCGTTTGATTGAGCTTGCTGATGATAATGTAGTAAAAATACTACTTTTCAGGCGAAGTGTTCCCTCTGTGTCCGGCTCAATCGGCGGCTCCGGGCCAAAAGCCGTTATCTTTCAGGATGATCAGACAGGCAAAGTAGTCAGGCTGTTCTATGCTTGAGGAAGGTTTCAAGCACGGTACGGCGGCTTTGTCGTCAATCTGATTCATCCATAACAACATTCTGCAATCCATCGCAGCTTATCTACACCGCACGCGCGTGACTGCTGATCGTGGCCAGCGCAGCATTTTTTGATGCCTAGGGGAGGGTTTGATGTACCAGGACGATGATCCCATTGAAACCAGTGAATGGCTGGACGCGCTCGAATCGCTGATCGAGCAAGAGGGCGTTGATCGCGCCAAATACATTCTTGAGCGGCTGTCCGAGCGGGCCAGTCGGGAAGGCACCGAGCTGCCTTATTCCATTACCACGCCGTTCCGCAACAGTATTCCGGCCACGCAAGAAGCGCGCATGCCGGGCGACCTGTTCATGGAGCGTCGTATCCGCTCACTGATTCGCTGGAACGCCATGGCCATGGTGCTCCGGGCCAATCAGCGTCCTGGTGATCTGGGTGGTCACGTCTCTTCCTTCTCTTCCGCTGCGACGCTTTACGACGTCGGCTTCAACTACTTCTTCCACGGTGGCGACGAGAAGCGCGAGTCCGACCTGGTTTACTTCCAGGGTCACTCTTCACCCGGCATCTATGCCCGCTCCTACCTGGAAGGGCGCTTTGACGAGTCTCAGCTGGACAAATACCGGGAAGAAGTGGACGGCAACGGTCTGTCCTCTTACCCGCACCCCTGGCTGATGCCGGACTACTGGCAGTTCCCAACTGTGTCCATGGGGCTTGGGCCGATTCAGGCCATTTACCAGGCCCACGTGATGAAGTACCTGCACAGCCGCGAACTCATCGACATGGGCGACCGCAAGGTCTGGTGCTTTGTTGGTGACGGCGAGTGTGACGAGCCGGAAACCCTGGGCTCCATCTCCATGGCCGGTCGCGAGAACCTGAGCAACCTGATTTTCGTGGTGAACTGCAACCTGCAGCGCCTGGACGGCCCGGTGCGGGGCAACGGCAAGATAATCCAGGAGCTGGAAGGCATCTTCCGCGGCGCGGGCTGGAACGTGCTCAAAGTGGTCTGGGGCCGCATGTGGGATCCGCTGTTCGAGAAGGATAAAGACGGCCTCATGCAGCGCGTGATGGACGAAGCGGTCGACGGCGACCTGCAGAACTTCAAGAGCAATGGCCCGGCCTACACCCGCAAGAACTTCTTCGGCAAGTACCCGGAGCTGTCCAAGCTGGTGGAAAATCTGTCCGACGAGGACATCGGCAAGCTCAACCGTGGTGGCCACGACCCGTACAAGATCTACGCGGCCTACCACAAGGCCGTGCACGATCACGGCAACCGTCCGACCGTCATCCTGGCCCACACCATCAAAGGCTATGGTTTCGGTACCGCCGGCGAAGCCCAGAACACGGCTCACTCCCTGAAGAAGCTGGACCTGGAGCAGCTGAAGGCGTTCCGGGACCGGTTCGGCGTGCCGCTGAAGGACGACGAGCTGAAAGACGTTCCCTATTACCGTCCGGCGCCAGACAGCCCGGAAATGGTGTACATGAAGAAGCGTCGTCAGGAGCTTGGTGGTTTCTATCCGAAGCGTCGGAAAGACTGCCAGCGTCTGGAAACGCCGCCACTGGATACCTTCAAGGCACTGCTGGAAGGCTCCAATGGCCGCGAAATCTCCACCACCATGGCGTTCGTTCGCCTGCTGACGGCGCTCACCAAAGACAAGCGCATTGGCAAGCGGGTGGTACCGATCGTGCCGGACGAAGCCCGGACCTTCGGCATGGAAGGCATGTTCCGCCAGTTGGGCATTTACACGTCCGAAGGCCAGAAGTACGTGCCGGAAGACCGTGAACAGATCATGTACTACAAGGAAGACAAGAAAGGTCAGATCCTTGAGGAAGGCATCAACGAAGATGGCTCCATGGCGGCCTGGATCGCGGCGGCAACGTCGTACAGCACCAACAACTTCCCGCTGGTGCCGTTCTACATCTTCTACTCCATGTTCGGCTTCCAGCGCGTAGGCGATCTGGCCTGGGCCGCGGGTGACATTCAGGCCCGGGGCTTCCTGATCGGCGGCACCGCCGGCCGCACTACCCTGAACGGGGAAGGCCTGCAGCACCAGGACGGCCACAGCCACATTCTGGCTCAGACTATCCCGAGCTGTAAGTCGTACGATCCGGCCTATGGCTACGAAATGGCAGTTATCATACAGC
>JBPEXK010000369.1:0-10884 GCA_052031745.1 Marinobacter sp.
GGCTGTCGGTGACTGTCAGATGGTAGAACGGGCGCTTCTTGGAGCCGCCACGAGCCAAACGGATTGTTACCATTTAACCAATATCCTGTTCTGTTGTACGAAACTTGTACGATTCACGCCAACTTATAGGCAGCTGGCGCGAAGACCCATACTCGAAAGGGGCGCTATTCTATGCTAAAAAAGCGCCAATGAAAACAGGGAATCCCATCGATTCCCCGTTTTCGATGTAAGGCTTTTTACATACGGCCGAAGGGAGGCATTCCGCCCCCACCGCCGCCGGGCGGCATCATACCACCCAGGCCGCGCATCATATTAGCCATACCGCCCTTCTTGCCAAACTTTTTCATCATCTTCTGCATCTGCTTGTGCTGCTTCAGCAGTCGATTGATGTCCTGAATCTGGGTACCAGAGCCGGAGGCGATACGCCGCTTGCGGGAATTATTGATGGTGTCCGGGTAGCGACGCTCCTTCGGGGTCATGGAGCAGATAATCGCCTCCATTTGACCCATGGACTTGTCGCTCACCTGCTGCTGCGCCATCTGGGCCATCTGCCCCATGCCCGGCAGCTTATCCATCAGACCACCGATGCCACCCATGCTCTTCATTTGCTGGAGCTGGTCACGGAAATCTTCCAGATCGAAACTCTTACCTTTCTTGATCTTCTTGGTGAGCTTCTGGGCCTTCTTCTGGTCCAGCTTGCGCTCCGCCTCTTCGATCAGGGAGAGCACGTCGCCCATGCCCAGGATGCGGGACGCCACCCGATCCGGGTGGAAGGGCTCGAGGGCGTCGGACTTCTCACCAACACCCAGGAACTTGATCGGCTTGCCGGTGATGTGGCGCACGGACAACGCCGCACCGCCACGGGCGTCACCGTCGGTCTTGGTCAGCACCACACCGGTGAGCGGCAGGGCGTCGTTAAACGCCTTGGCCGTGTTGGCGGCGTCCTGACCGGTCATGGCGTCAACCACAAACAGGGTCTCAACCGGATTGACCGCTTTATGCAGACGCCCAATCTCGCCCATCATCTGCTCGTCGACGTGCAAGCGGCCAGCGGTGTCGAGAATCACCACATCGATATGCTTCTTACGGGCCGCAGCGATGGCACCCTCGGCGATGTCGACCGGATCCTGCTGCTCGTTACTCGGGAAGAACTCCACGCCAACGTCACCGGCCAGGGTCTCCAACTGCCGGATCGCCGCCGGGCGATAGACGTCAGCACTGACGACCAGCACCGATTTTTTCTGCCGCTCTTTAAGGAAGCGCGACAGCTTCGCCACCGTGGTGGTTTTACCGGCACCCTGCAGACCCGCCATCATGATCACCGCCGGCGGCTGCGTGGCCAGGTTCAGGGACTCGTTGCCCGCGCCCATGACGCGCTCCAGCTCCTGCTGGAC
The DNA here is from genome assembly GCA_052031745.1 of Marinobacter sp. Taxonomy (GTDB): domain Bacteria; phylum Pseudomonadota; class Gammaproteobacteria; order Pseudomonadales; family Oleiphilaceae; genus Marinobacter. Next base: position 1,395 of record JBPEXK010000369.1, read on the forward strand.
CACCTTCACGAACACCTGCCCCGGTGTCAGACTGCGCTGAACTTCCTGACCAATGGCGCGCTTGCGCACGCCCTCGACAAAATCCTTGACGACGGGCAGCGCCACATCGGCTTCCAGCAACGCCTTGCGCACTTCACGCAGCGTGTCCTTGATGTTGTCGTCGGATAACCGCGCCTGACCGGAAATCTTGCGCAGACTACCCGACAGTCGGTCTTGGAGGTTCTCAAACATGTTGCTCTTCCGTACCCCGGATAAATTGAGTGCGTGGATTCAAGGCCGGGCTCGGCACTTTGATTCCAGTTGCATAATCGCGACATTATAACCAGACTATCGTCCTGAAACGACCAGCCCGGTCAAATCGGTGTTTCCAACCACCGATCTCCTGTCAGAACAGTGGTATGTAAGGAAGTTATGGGAACGCTGATTCTCGCGGTCACCGCTCTATTCCTATACAGCGTCGGAACCGCGCTGCAGGCTTTGCATTTCCGTGGACGCATAACCAGCAATCTCGCCATCACCACCCTGATCGGGGTGCTCGCACTGATCAGCCACGGGCTGCTGATCGCCCAGACCGTGCACCACGACGGCGGCTTCGACTTCGGCTTCTTTAAAAGCTCGGTGCTGATCTCCTGGCTGATCGTGCTGCTGCTGCTTGGCCTGAATCTGCGCAAACCGGTACAGAACCTGTTTTTGGGCGTCTACCCGCTCGCCACGCTCACCATCATCCTGGCACTGGTAACCCACACTCCCAGCCGCTTGGTATCAGACGACAGCTACGGCATGCTGTCCCACATCGCGCTTTCGGTCACAGCCTACAGCCTGTTCACCCTCGCTGCCATCCAGGCCATCCTTCTTTATTTGCAGAATCGCCAGCTGAAGCGCAATTACAACAGCCTGCTGGTTCGCAATCTGCCGCCGCTGCAGACCATGGAGTCGCTGCTCTTTGAAATGGTCTGGGCCGGCGTGGTTATGCTGATTCTTGCCATAGCCACCGGCGCACTGTTCGTCGAAGACCTGTTCGCCCAGGACCTGGCCCATAAAACCGTGTTTTCCCTGCTGTCGCTGTTCGTCTTCGTGGGCCTGTTGATTGGCCGCTATACCAAAGGCTGGCGCGGCCTGACTGCCAGCCGCTGGACGCTCGCCGGGTGCGCCCTGCTGATGCTCGCCTTCTATGGCAGCAAATTCGTGCTGGAGCTGCTGTTCCAGAAAGGCGCCTGAGGCGGTCACCCTAACTTGACACCAGCGGCGACCACACCCTATTTTCCCCACTTGTCGGTAATATAAGGACACACTCTTGAACGAAACATCGCTCACCGCGCTGTTTACCTTACTGGTCGGCCTGATCGTTCTCTCCGGCTTCTTCTCCAGCTCGGAAACCGGGATGATGTCCCTGAACCGTTACCGCCTGAAGCACATGGCGAAGACCGGCCACCGGGGTGCCCGCCGAGCCCAGAACCTGCTTCAGCGCACCGATCAACTGATCGGCGTGATCCTGATCGGCAACAACTTCGTCAACATCTTTGCTTCGTCCATCGCCACGGTCATTGCCATTAAGATCTGGGGTGACGCCGGCATTGCCATCGCGACCATCCTACTGACCGTGGTTATCCTGATTTTTGCGGAAGTCACCCCCAAGACCCTGGCTGCGCTGTTTCCGGAAAAGATCGCGTTTCCCGCCAGTTACATCCTGGGCCCGCTGCTGAAAGTCCTCTACCCCATCGTATGGACAGTCAACCTGTTCACTGGTGGCATTCTGAAGTTGCTCGGGGTATCCCCAGAAGAAGCCGCCAGCGATCACCTGAGCCGGGAAGAGCTGCGCACGCTGGTAAATGAAGCCGGCGCCCTCATCCCCACCAAGCACAAGGACATGCTGGTCAGCATTCTCGACCTTGAAAAGGTCACCGTGAACGACATCATGGTGCCCCGCAACGAGGTGGTCGGCATTGATCTGGAGGACGACACCGACACCATCCTGCGCCAGCTCCGAAGCAGCCAGCACACCCGCCTCCCGGTGTTCAAGGGCGACATCAACAACATCCAGGGCATTCTGCATCTGCGCAGCGTGTCCAAGCTGCTGCAGCATGAGGACATCAACAAGGCCATGATCATGCAGTTGTGCCAGGAGCCCTACTTCGTGCCCGAGAGCACCCCCCTGAATACCCAGCTGATCAACTTCCAGAAGGGCAAGCGTCGGTTCGGCATCGTGGTCGACGAGTATGGCGACGTGCTGGGCCTGGCCACCCTCGAAGACATCCTCGAGGAGATTGTCGGCGAATTCACCACCGACTACGCCGCCACCAGCCCGGACATCATCCCCCAGGACGACGGCACCTTTATCATCGATGGCACCGCGGCGGTGCGCACCATCAACAAAACCCTGGGCTGGAAGCTGCCGATTGATGGCCCCAAGACCCTGAACGGCCTGATCACCGAGACCCTGGAAAACATCCCCGACACCAACGTGTGCCTGAAAGTGGGCGGCCACTGCGTGGAGGTGCTCCAGATCAAGGACAACGTGGTCAAAGCAGCCATTGTGCACCCGCGCAAACGCCGCAAACGCGCCCTGGTAAACTGACCCGGGACGCTTTATAGAGCCTCAGGTTATGACAAGGGCAGGTTTAGAAAGATCAAATATTAACCACTTTCTTGACCCTGCCCGGATCGCAACCAACACTTAGGTTGGTGACGATTAAGTAAGGAGTGCATCCTTGAGTCTGGCCAGGATAGCCGGACTCACCCCATCCGGACACCCCAATGCCCGCACCCCTCTCGTTCTATATGGCGGTAACGTGGACTGGGACAGTGATGGTGTTGGCGCTGTTCGTGGAGCTGCGGAGGTTCCAGCCCAAAAAACCTGGAACTAGCAGCGGCATGTAATGCCACCTGCCAGCTATCGCCAGCAAAGTACTGAAATAAAAAACACAGCTAATTCGGCCTGCCACTGTTCTTTGAAGGCCGTCGCAGCTTTGATCATATTCATGTTAACTTTGCCAAAAATGCGGTAAATTTGACCAATAACTAGAAAATCAGAATTTTACGCTCGGTCATGTATCCGGTTGAGGCGCAAAAGGAGTCTGCCATGAACAAGCAGTCCGGCATACATTACCTCCGGGAGCACAGGGACGCGGGCACCAGGCCGGTTCCGGCGGAGGTCACCCGCATCCGGGACACCGTGGTTGCCGGGCTAGGTGACCTCATGCAGGGGGCATTCGATGCCGTCGACGACTCCCTGTTCGAGCTCGCCAACAACGCGCGAAGCAACAACGAGCAGAACCGCTATTTTGAGGCGATGCGGGAAATTCGCATCAAACGCAAAGGCGTGGAACGCCATTTCCAGACCGCCATTGCCCACTTCTTTTCAAAACCGCCGCACACCGGACACAGCCAGGAAGAAGCCCTGAGCAAACAGGCCAGCTCCGAGAGCCTGTCCCTGGTGGGCGACGAGGACCTGGAAGAGCAAGTAGCCCTGAACGCCATGATCACCAAGGCCAAGGCGCACTTTCAGGGGCCTTTGCTGCAATTGCAGACCCGGTTTGGCCAGGTCTACCCCCAGGCGACCGAAGAATCACCGGTCAATCCGATGGCGCCGGAACATCTGTGCAGCGCCTTCACCGAAGCCATCGAACCGCTGGAAATTCAGATCCGCGAGCGCCTGATACTGCTCAAGCAGTTTGACCGCTACGTGGTCTCCAACCTCGGCATGCTGCTGGACGAAGCCAACCGGATACTGATCCAGGCCGGGGTCATTCCCAATTTCCGCTACCACGGCAAAGCCGGCAAACAACACTCCGCCGAAGCCGGTGAGAGCGCCCCCCATCCGGCGCCCGAGACCCAGGAGCCGACCGCACCGCCGCCCGACAGCGCCGGCAGCAGTGCCGTATTCGATCAGATCCGGCAGATGCTGGCGCTCCAACGGGCCAACGCCGGCGTGCCGCCGCGGGCCTCTGACCCGGGCGTTCGCCTGGTCGGCGACACCGAACTGGTAGACCTTCTGAACTCCCTGCCGATGCCGGACCCTCGCCCGATCAGCGGCAACCTCAGCGATGGCGAACCCCTGACCGTCGACTTGCGCTACGTGGTGCAGCAAATCCTGTCTCAGGCCGATACCGGCGACGGTCGCGAGCCCGCGCTGAAGGAAGTGGACGAGGACCTGATCAATCTGGTCTCGATGCTGTTCGAGTTCATTCTTGACGACCACAACCTGTCAGCGCCGGTACAGGTGCTGATTAGCCGGCTGCAGATCCCCATCCTGAAAGTGGTGATGCGGGACAAGACCTTCTTCAGCCAGGCCAACCATCCGGCCCGGCGCTTGCTCAACTCCATGGCCCGTTCCGGCATTGGTTGGAGTACCAGCGACGAGAAAGCCAAGGACAAGCTGTACAACCAAATTCACAACATTGTGCAGCGGATTCTCAATGAATTCACTGGAGACGTCACTCTGTTCGAAACCCTGAACCAAGAATTTGAGCAGTTCCTCGAGAAGGAGAACCGCAAGGCTTCCCTCGTGGAACAGCGTACCCGCGAATCGGAACGGGGCCGAATCAAGTCCCAGCGCGCCCAGGAAACCGTCGACAACCTGCTCAAGCAGAAAGTCGCCCGTTACAAGCTGCCGGAAACCATCCACGACATCCTGATGCACGGCTGGAGCCGGGTCATGTTCCTGGCTTACCTCCGGGACGATGTCGAGCATCGCTGGAGCGAATCGGTCCGCGTGATCGACGATTTGATCTGGTGCCTGCACCCTCACCACGACGACGAAGAGCGTGACCAGTGGGTGCGGGTGGTGCCGAGCCTGTTAAAAACCCTGCGCGCCGGCCTCGAGGAAGTGTCCTATAACTCCTCCAAGCTGGACGAAATGATGGGGCACCTGAAGCAGGAACTGGCCGAGGCCTTCCGCACCAATGCCGCCATCGAAGCGCGGCAGGATTCACCCGCCGAGCCCGAAGAAGACATCGCCACCCTGCACCAGACCGCGGTTGAGCGTCAGCAGCAGCTGGAAGACGCGGCCATTGCCGAGTATGTCGCTCAGGTTGACGCCTTTGAGGTGGGCAACTGGGTAGAATTCCGGCTGGTGAACGGGGCCAGCTTCCGCTGCAAACTGTCAGCGATCATCGACGAGGCGGATTGCTTTGTGTTTGTGAACCGCATGGGTCTGAAGGTCATCGAGAAGAGCCGGGTGGATCTGGCGCACGAGATGCGTCGCGGCCGGCTGACCCTGCTGGAGCAGGGAGCGTTGATTGACCGGGCGCTGGATGCGGTGGTTGGCAGCCTGCGGAGCAAGACAGCCTGAGTTTGATGCAACAGGTTCAAGGCCACAGACCCAGCCTGCCCGCCGGCTATCGCATTGGCCTGGCGACGTCGGCTGCGGTTCTGTTGCACGTGCTGCTGCTATCGGGGCCGCCGGTGGTTCCGGACCCGGCCGACCAGGCCAGTCATCCCATGCAGGTGCAACTGGTTCGCCCGGGCGCGGTGGCAACCTCGCCGTCGGCCCGGGCTGCCACGGCTCCAGCCAGCGAACGCAACCCCCGGTTCGAAGTACCAGAAACGCTCGCCCCGGCTTCCGAGCCGGTGCTCAGCGCGGCCAGTGCCGTCAGGCACGTCAGCACGGAGATTTCAAAACCGACCTCCGAGCCCAAGTCAGCGCCCACTTCTAGCAGCCAGGCAACCGCCACCCCACCTCAACCCGTTGCCGCCAGCGCGCCGTCGCCTGCGACCAGCAGCGGTGAACCGGCGCGGTCGGTGCCTTTCCCCGAGACGGCCGCCATCGGCCCGACTCTGATCACCGATGCCCCAACGGAGCAATTGTCGTTCGCCGACAGCCTGGCACTGCACATTTCCGAGCAACTGGCGGGCATGCGCGAACCCGCGCTGCAGCAAATTAACACGCTGATGTCGTTAGAGGTGGAGCTAAGATTACTGGCCAACGGAGCGTTGACCGGGGCCAGGCTGCTGAATACGACGGGGAGTCGGAGGATTGATGAGGCGGCTTATCGGGGGGTGTTGGCGGCGAGCCCCTATCCGAGACCGCCAAGCCCTCAGGGGGGGAGCAATCGATTCGAAGTGACGTTGATCTTCACTCCGAATCGACTCTAAAGCTAAGCGATCAGGCTTCGGTCTGCTTGGCCGCTTCCTTCACCATCTTGGCCAGCTCACCGCTCTCGGACATCTCCAGCACGATGTCGCAGCCGCCAACCAGTTCGCCATTGATGTACAGCTGCGGGTAAGTCGGCCAGCTGGAGTAGACCTTCAGGGCCTCACGCAGTTCCTGGTTGTCCAGGATGTTGACGAAGGCGAAGCGCTCACCGCAGGCCATCAGCGCCTGCACGGTCTTGGCGGAAAAGCCACACTGGGGCGCCTGCGGGGTGCCCTTCATGTACAGGATGACCGGGTTGTCATCGAGTTGGCTCTTGATGGTTTCGTTAATGTCCATGAACAGTTACCTCTCATCGAAAACGGAATTGCCAACGGGCAATGGACTTGCGCCTATTGTACACGTCCTGTCGAGACCGCACCAAACGCCGCCCGGCCCTGGCCCGCGACGCCCAGGCGCCGCAGCGTTGTCTTCCCTGCTACGAAGGGCTAGACTTGATGGCCCATTTTTTCAGGCAACATTTTCGCCAGACCCGGCCAAGCCGGGCTTCCGCTGATATTAAGGGCCAAGGCATGGTGGCACGACACTTTCTGACGCTGAACGACATGACAACCACTGAGTTGGAGAACCTGGTGGATCACGCCACCAAACTCCGCCAGGAATGGCGTCAAGGAAAGGTCCGTGACACCCTGAAGAACCGGGTTCTGGCGATGATCTTCGAGAAATCGTCGACCCGGACCCGAGTGTCCTTCGAAGCGGGCATGGCGCAACTTGGCGGCTCGGCCCTGTTCCTGTCGCCCCGGGACACCCAGCTGGGCCGGGGCGAACCGATCGAAGACTCCGCCATCGTGATTTCCAGCATGGTCGACGCGGTGATGATCCGCACCTTTGCCCACGAGACCGTGGAGCGATTCGCCGCGGCCTCACGCACGCCGGTCATCAACGCCCTGACCGACGATTTCCACCCCTGCCAGCTGCTGGCCGACATGCAGACCTACCGGGAGCACCGGGGCAGCATCCGTGGCGCTACGGTGGCCTGGATCGGTGACGGCAACAACATGTGCAACTCGTACGTGAACGCCGCCGCCCAGTTTGACTTCCAGTTGCACGTAGCCTGCCCCGAAGGCTATGAGCCAGATCCGGCCTTGATGCAGAAGCATGGGGACCGGGTGACCATCTTCCGGGAGCCGGCCGAGGCCGCCCGCGATGCCAACCTGCTGGTGACCGACGTATGGGCCTCCATGGGCCAGGAGGACGAGCAGAAGGCGCGGGAGCGGGTATTCCGCTCCTACCAGATCAACCCGGCGCTGATGCAGGTCGCCGACAAGGACGCCCTGTTCATGCACTGCCTGCCGGCACACCGCGGCGAAGAGATTTCGGCAGACATGATGGAGCACCCAGGCTCCGTGGTGTGGCACGAGGCCGAGAACCGGCTGCACGCCCAGAAAGCCCTGCTGGAATTCCTTATCCTCAACCAGCTGGACTGACCCTATGAGCACCCCCGCACGCGGCTCGAGCGACTGGTTGCTCGAGGTGAACAACCTGTCCTGTGGTTACGGCGGCGACTCCGTAATCCGCGACGTCAGCTTTGCCCTCAGCCACGGCGACATTGGCTGTCTGCTCGGCCCCAGCGGCTGTGGCAAAAGCACCATCCTGAGGGCGCTGGCCGGATTTCTGCCGCTGAACAGCGGTGAGATTCGCCTGCTGTCCAACGCCATCAGCCTGCCCGGGCGCACCCTGGCGCCGGAGAAACGGCGCATCGGCATGGTGTTTCAGGATTACGCCCTGTTCCCGCACCTGTCCATCGCCGATAACGTCGGCTTTGGCCTGCGCAACATGTCCAAGGCGGAGAAACGCCAGAAAGTGGGAGAGTTGCTGGAAGTGGTGCACCTGCAGGACCTGGCCGACAACTACCCGCACGAGCTGTCGGGCGGCCAGCAGCAGCGCGTGGCCCTGGCCCGGGCACTGGCTCCCGAGCCGACCCTGATCCTGCTGGACGAGCCATTCTCCAACCTGGACGCCGACCTGCGACGCCGGCTCAGCCTGGACGTGCGGGATATCCTGAAAACCCTCGGCATCAGCGCCATCCTGGTCACCCACGACCAGCAGGAAGCGTTTGCCATGTGCGATCAGGTGGCGGTACTGCGGGATGGCCAGATCCAGCAATGGGACGTGCCCTACAACCTCTACCACGAGCCCGCCAACCGCTTTGTTGCCGGCTTTGTTGGCCAGGGTGGCTTCGTGCCGGGCAAGACCCTCGGCCCGGACACCATCGAGTCCGAGCTGGGCGTGATCCATGGCAACCGCGCGTACAACTGGACCGCCGGCACCCTGGTCGACGTGCTCATCCGTCCCGACGACATTGTTTACGACCCTGACTCGGAGCTACGCCCGAAGGTGATCGAGAAAACCTTTGCCGGCACCTCGACCCTGTATCGGTTCAAGTGCTCCGAGGACACGGAATTCGAGGCGCTGTTCCGCAGCCACCTCGATTTCCACCTGGGCGAGAACGTGCCGGTGCGGGTCGAAGCCGATCATCTGATCGCCTTCGAACGCACCGCCTGAGGCCGGCTCAGTCGTTCCGAACCCGCTCCACCGCATCGTTCCAGCCAGCGTAGAGTGAGGCCCGCAACGCCGGCCCCATCCGCGACTGGAACTGGTGCTCGCATTCCCACAGCTTGGCAATCTCCTCGAGGCTGGAATAGATTCCCGTTTGCAGGCCGGCCAGGTAGGCCACCCCGAGCGCCGTAGTTTCGGTGACTTTCGGCCGATCGACGGTCACGTCCAGGATGTCGGCCAGGAACTGCATCACCCAGTCGTTCACCACCATGCCACCATCGACCCGCAGTGATTGCAGGCGGGCGCCGTCGTTCTGGATCGCCCGCACCAGGTCCTTGGTCTGGTAACACACCGACTGCAGCCCGGCGGTCACGATTTCCGCGATGCCGGTGTCCCGGGTCAGCCCCATGATGGCGCCCCGGGCGTGAGGGTCCCAATGGGGCGCACCCAGACCGGTGAATGCGGGCACCAGGTAGACCGGATTTTCCACGCCCACGGTCTCGGCGTGCGCGGTGGATTCGCTGGCATGGCTGATCAGTTTCAGACCGTCACGGAGCCACTGCATGGCGGCGCCGGCGACGAAGATGCTGCCCTCCATGGCGTAGCAGGGTTTGCCATTGAGTCGGTAAGCCATGGTGGTTAGCAGACGATTCTCGGAACGTAGGGCCCGGTCACCGGTATTGAGCATGAGGAAGCAGCCGGTGCCGTAGGTACTCTTGGCCATGCCGGGCTCGAAACAGGCCTGGCCGATCAGTGCCGCGTGCTGATCGCCGGCCACACCGGCGATCGCCACCGGCGCGCCCAGCCACTCTTCTTTTGCGGTGCCGTAGTCGTCAGCGC
>JBPEXK010000370.1:0-4505 GCA_052031745.1 Marinobacter sp.
GGTCAGGTGATCGGCCGCTTTCGCCAGAATCCGGTGGGCGATGTCCAGGCCATCGGCGCCTGCGGCCAGGCCAAGCTCCGGCTCGTGATGGTACTCCTCTGGCATGTCGGCCAGGTCTTCGGCGTCAACGTACGGCGGGTTGCTCAGAATGACATCGTACTGCCCAGACACGTTCTCGAAGACATCCGACTGCAGGCACCGCACGCGATCGCCCACTTCATGCAGTTCAATATTCGACTGGGCTACGGCCAGGGCGTCTTCGGAAATATCGGAAAGATCGACGAAGGCCTCCTCGAAGACTGAGGCAGCGCCGATACCAATGCAACCGCTACCGGTACACAGGTCCAAAATCCGGTTCACGGGCTGATCGCCCAACCACGGCTGAAGCCCGTTTTCCAGCAGCTCGCCCAAGGGCGAGCGCGGTACCAACACGCGCTCGTCAACGTTGAAGGGCATGCCCATGAACCAGGCCTCCCCGAGCAAGTATGCCACCGGTACGCGATCCTCGGTGCGACGCTTGATGCGCTCCAATACCAGTTGACGCTCTTCCCGGGTCAGGCGCGCGTCCAGGAACAGGGTGTTGTTTTCAAGCGGCAGATTGAGGGACCGCATCACCAGTTGGACCGCCTCGTCCCAGACGTTGTCCGTACCGTGCCCATAATACAGGCCCGAGCCTGCAAATTGCGTGGAGGCGTAGCGCAGGTAATCGCGGACGGTGTGCAGATCGTCGATGGGGCTGGTCACGGGTGAAATCCTGTACGGCTGAGTTTGCAGCGCGGCATTATACGATGTTTACCGCCTGCCCTGCAGCCCAAGTGAGCGATGGCACCGAATCGGCCATCAAACTGCGAGCGGGCCGGAACTGTTCCGGTTTGCCTCGAACCGGTCCAGTGCCGCCGACATACGCTCCCGGCCGAGCTGAATCAGCTCCGGGGCCTTGTGGTAGTCGTAACTTCGGCAGGCATTCTTGGGAATATTCACCAACAGGTCAGGCGGGTAGCCAGCCAACTTGTACTGCACCAGGGCGCTCTGCATGGTCTCGACGGTGAGGTTCATCACGTCGAACTTGCCAATACCCAGCTTGTCCCAATCAATGGTTTCGTGGTCTTCCTGGGCCTTCTTCGCGGACACGTTCTTGTCGTCGGGTTTTTCTACGTCTTTTTTCTGCTTTTCCACATCTTTTTTCTGCATCTCCCGGGAAATCTTGTCCTCGGGCGTCTCCTCACTCTCGCCTTTGCGGGCGGTGAGGGATTTGAGCGTGTCCCAATCGAACCAGCGTGAGGCCTTCTCGCGGATGGTATCTATCCATTCATCCATATCGGCACTTGCTTCGCCCTCAGCGTCCTCGGCGTCGGCACTGAAGGCGGCGTCCGGTATGCGCCGCCGGCGCTCGTCCTCGCCGCTCAGGTTGACGGCAACAATCATGTCAGCGTGGGAGGAAATGGTGGGGATGATCGGCAGCGGATTTAACAGCGCCCCATCCACCAGCACCCGACCGTTGAGCACAAGCGGAGTAACCACGCTGGGAATGGCAACCGAGGCTCGAATGGCCTGGTCCAGCGGACCTTCCTGGAACCAGATTTCCTTGTGCGCCAGCAAATCGGTGGCGACCGCGGTATAGGCAATTGGCAGATTCTCAATCCGGGTGTCACCCAACATTTCCCGAACCACCGAAAAAATCTTCTCACCGCGAATGGCGCCCACGGCATTGAAGGTGACGTCCAACAATTTAAGCACGTCGAATTGGCCCAGACCGGTAACCCAGTCTTTGTAGGCCTGCATCTTGCCGGCCGCATACATGCCGCCTACGAGCGCCCCCATGGAACAACCGGATACAGCGATGATGTCGTAGCCGCGCTCCACCAGGACCTCAATGGCACCGATGTGGGCATAGCCGCGGGCACCACCGCTGCCCAGGGTCAGCGCCACTGTCGGCCGTTTACGGGGGGCTTTGGCCTTGGGTTCGGCGCTTTCGGCGGCTGCAGCGGAGACGTCGGAACCTTTCACCACGGCCTTGGCGCCGTCGTCGGTGCCGGAGGTAACGGTTGGCTCCTTGCCCGGCTCTGGCTTCTTGCTGGAATCGTCCATGTATTACCTCGTGATCACCGTTACTTCCACCCGGTCGCCCTGGCGATCGGGATCCGCAATCGGTACGCCGGGGCCGACGATGATGATTTTCTGGCGCGCAGACGGCACACCGGTTTTGGACAGGACCTCCGCCAGGGATCTTGTCGCTTCGGCCGCCCGGGCCAGGGAATCATCCAGGCTCTCCTCCGCAGCCAGGGCCGAGAATCCGGTGAGGATGACCGTTGCCTGTTCGTCACTGGCCCACTCGGAGATGCGGCGCCGGTCCGTCGCGGTCCAGTCGAAGCGGTAGGTCACGCCACCTTGCCAGGGCACCACGATCGGCCCCAGGACACGGTTGTTTGCACTACCCAGTCCGGGCACAACGGCACCAGCAGCTACGGCCAGATGTTCAACCCAGACGTATTCCCGGAGGTTGCCCCGGGTGACCGTGTAAACCAGGGTCAGCCACCGACTGCCGTCGGCCGCGGTGGTGCCAGCTACCAGGTAGTCCTGGGTGGCATCACGGCCGTAAAGCACCCTCTGACCAAAGATCTGGTTGGCCCAGACGTTACTTCGCCCACACCCAATGCCTGCGCATTCAAACAGAACCTGAGCGCCCCGGGCCTGGAGCAGCCTGCGGTAATGCTCGCGGGCCTTGCTCCGGCTTGAATCCCGATCGATCCGGTAGAGCCGGCCCTCGCCATTGACCGGCAACCTGGCCAGGGATTCCGAGCGAATCTGGTCATTGACCTCGCGCACCGGACTGAACAGCACCAGATGCCCAGCCGAGCGGATCGGCGTGGTCGCTTCCAGGGACGATTGCGGGAATGGCTCCGGCATAACCTCGATCGACGCCGCCGAGGACATGGATGAGACGCTCAATGCTGACAACAGCAGCACCGCGCCTAAGAAAGCTTTCAGGGGGACGATAATCTCGGAGAAACGTTTAATCATCATTGAGAAATTGTTTGATGGCCTCGGATGTCGGGCGGGTGTCTCCGTCCAGGTGACAATGGTGGCCACCCGGAACATGCACCACGCTCAGATGTGCAATCGCTTCGGCGCGCTTGTCCAGCCCGCCGTGATTGGCCAGCAGTCCGGACTCGGCACGAACAAAGAGCGTTGGCGTTTCCAGCGCACGCAGCGACGCCCTTACCTGCTCTTCCGTCATCATCAGTGGCGTCGGATGCCGAAGTCGGGAATCAGTACGCCAGACATAACCACCCTGCTCCCGCCTCATATTCCGTGGCGTTAAAGTGAGCGCTGCATCAGGACTGAGCGGGCTCAGTCCACCCTCTCGGGCCTTGGCCGCGGTCTCGACATCCGGATAGATGGTGGGCCGGCCAGAACCGGCCAAGCGTTTCTGGAGGGCACGGCGCAACTGGGGAATGGTCTGGTCTACCGGCCGACTCATGGCGCCCAGACTATCGATCATCACCAACTTTCTGACACGCTCTGGAAACGCAGCTGCGTACAACGCACATACGATGCCGCCGAGCGAATGGCCGACCAGGTCCAACTGGGTCTGACCGCTACTGAGTAAATGATCCTCGACCAGCTCGGCAACGTCGGCGACGTAATCCATCAACAAGTAGTTCTGACCGCTGGGCCGATGCCCTGATTTGCCATGGCCCGCCAGATCGAGCGCGGTTACCTTTGCCCCGTCCGACAGCTCCGGTGCCAGCTTGATGAAGGTAAGGCTGTTATCGAGCCAGCCATGCACCATCAGGGTATCAACGGGACGTGTCACCGATCCGACAGACGACCAGGTCAGGCCTGCAAGCCGGATATGCTCCAGTTGCCATTCGGCCTCGCTGAATTGCGTCCCAGCCTCGTTGGCAGCCACAGGCACGGCGGTATCGTTCATTGGCAGCTGGCCTTACATCGTGTGGGTCGGGCGATCGGAGCTCAGGGACCCCGCAAGGTAGGACTCGATCTTGGTGCGGGCGGTTTCGTCGTCGCCGTTGAACTGAACGCCAATGCCGGCCGCCCGGTTGCCCTGGGCGCCTTTCGGGGTAATCCAGATGACCTTGCCAGCAACCGGAATTTTTTCCGGCTCATCCATCAGGTTCAGCAGCAGGAAGACCTCGTCGCCAAGCTGGTACTGTTTCTGGGTGGGGATGAACAGACCGCCCTGGCGAATGTAGGGCATGTAGGCAGCGTACAGTACCGCCTTGTCTTTGATGGTGAGGGTTAGAATGCCACTGCGTGCGCCGAATCCGGGCCCCATAACTGACACCTTTTATTGTGATCTCAATGTGTAATTGGCGGGAAAAAAATCCCTGTCTTTTCGCAATCATAGCAGTTGTGCGCCAGGAAGGCGCGACCGGAAGCAATCACCCGGCCCGGCGTTTCGCCGGCATCAATTTCTGCCACGCGATCAGGAGTCGACTGGCCTCCAACTCCGGGTTGGCGTTGTAGACTCCGGCCTCGCGCGC
>JBPEXK010000371.1:0-4056 GCA_052031745.1 Marinobacter sp.
CAACGCATCCAGGTCGTCTGCCGGGAACGGATACAGCTGCTCGATGCGCAGAATCGCCACATCGTCGCGCTCGTCCGCCTTCTTCTTTTCCAGCAGGTCGAAGTAGACCTTGCCGCTGCACATGATCAGTCGGGTCACCTTCTTCGGATCGGACGGCTCCTTCTCGGGCAGCACGGTCTGGAAGGTGCCGGAAGTCAGATCGTCCAGATCGGACGTGGCTTCCTTGTGGCGCAGCAGGCTCTTCGGTGTGATGGCGACCAGCGGCTTACGCAGCGGACGCTTCACCTGACGGCGCAGCATGTGGAACACCTGGGACGGCGTGGTGGGCACGCAGACCTGGATGTTGTGCTCGGCACACAGCTGGAGGAACCGCTCCAGACGCGCAGAGCTGTGCTCAGGGCCCTGACCCTCGTAGCCGTGCGGCAACAGCAGGGTCAGACCACACAGGCGGCCCCACTTGTGCTCGCCGCTGGTGAGGAACTGGTCGATCACCACCTGGGCGCCGTTGGCGAAGTCGCCAAACTGCGCTTCCCAGACGATCAGGCCGTTGGGGGCGGTGGTGGCGTAGCCGTATTCGAACGCCATGACCGCTTCTTCGGACAGCAGCGAGTCGTAGATTTCGAACTTGGGCTGGTCGTCGGACAGCTGTTCCAGCGCGATGTGGGTGGAACCGTCCTTCTGGTTGTGCAGCACCGCGTGGCGGTGGGAGAAGGTGCCGCGGCCAACGTCCTGGCCGGTGATCCGGATCGGATGACCCTCATCCAGCAGGGTGGCGTAGGCCATGACTTCACCGTAGCCCCAGTTGATGGGCAGCGCGCCGGCGGTCATTTTCTCCCGGTCGCTGACGATCTTGGACACCTGGCGCTGAACGCTGAAGCCCTCGGGCACCGAGGTCAGCTTCTTGCCCAGCTTCTGGATGGTCTTCAGGGCGACGCTGGACTTGCACTTGGCGGTCCACTCGTGGCCCAGGAAAGGCGTCCAGTCGACGTACAGCTCTTTGTTCGGTTCCTTGACCAGGGATTTGACCACGTGCTCGCCGTCGTCCAGCGCGTCACGGTAGTCGTTCTCCATCTGCTTGGCTTCGTCCTCGGTGATGACACCGTCGGCGACCAGCTTTTCAGCGTACAGATTGCGCGTGGTCTTCAGCTTGCGAATCTTCTCGTACATCTTGGGCTGGGTAGCCGCCGGCTCGTCGGCCTCGTTGTGGCCGCGACGACGGTAGCAGACCAGGTCAATGACCACGTCGTTCTTGAACTCGTTGCGGTAATCCATCGCCATCTGGGTGGCGAACATGACCGCCTCGGGGTCGTCGGCGTTCACGTGCAGGATCGGCGCCTGAACCATCTTGGCGACGTCGGTGCAGTACTCGGTCGACCGTGCGTCTTCCTGCTTGCTGGTGGTGAAGCCAACCTGGTTGTTGATGACGATGTGGATGGTACCGCCCACGCCATAGCCCCGGGTCTGGGACATCTGGAAGGTTTCCATCACCACGCCCTGGCCGGCAAAGGCAGCATCCCCGTGCATGATGATCGGCACGACCTGGGTACCGTCGTTGTCGTCCCGGCGGGTCTGGCGGGCACGGACCGAGCCCTCAACCACCGGCGACACGATTTCCAGGTGCGACGGGTTAAAGGCCATGGCCAGGTGCACTTCGCCGCCCGGCGTCATCACGTTGGACGAGAAGCCCTGGTGGTATTTCACGTCACCGGAGCCGGAATCGGCCAGCTTCTTGCCCTCGAACTCGTCGAACAGCTCTTTCGGGTTCTTGCCCAGGGTGTTGACCAGCACGTTCAGACGGCCGCGGTGGGCCATGCCCAGAACGATTTCCTTGGCGCCGTAACCACCGGCACGCTGGATCAGTTCATCCAGGCAGGGAATCAGGCTTTCACCGCCTTCCAGGCCGAAGCGCTTGACGCCCGGGTACCGGGAGCCCAGGTACTTCTCCAGGCCTTCGGCGGCGGTCAGCCGTTCGAGCAGGTGCTTGCGGGTTTTGGTTTCGTAGTCCGGCCGTGAGCGGACCGGCTCCATGCGCTGCTGGAACCAGCGCTTGATGCGGGTGTCGACCACGTGCATGTATTCGGCACCAATGCTTTCACAGTAGGTGCGACGCAGGCCGTCGACAATGTCTCCGAGCTTCATGGTCTCGGAGCCGAAATTCAGTGACCCGGTCTGGAACTCAAGATCGCTGTCGGTGTCAGAGAGCTCGTGAAAAGACAGGTCCAGGTCTTCTACCTTGGGACGGTCCCAAACACCCAGGGGGTCGAGTTTGGCTTCCTGGTGGCCGCGAAAACGGTAGGCATTGATCAGCTGGAGAACACGAATCTGCTTTTTGTCCGCGTCTGAGGTTGCGCTGGCTGGGACGCCACCGCTGGCCAAAAAGCGCTGATTGCGGGAGATGTGTTCGAACTGTTCGCGGATGGAGGAGTGGACAACGTCACGGCCGTGGTGACCATCGATACTGGGAAGCTTGTCGAAGTAGCTTCGCCACTCTTCGGGAACGGCGTTGGGGTCTGTCAGGTAGGTTTCAAAAAGCTGTTCAACATAGGCGAGATTTCCACCCTGCAAGTGGGAAGTCTGCCATAACTGCTCCATGATGCTTTCGTGCATTTTGAATAGCTCACCTTGGGCTGGTGCGGGGAGCCCGATATGGTCGGCCAGGGGTAAGACTCAGTCAATACGGGTTTTTACGGGATCGACTTTGGCCACCAGACCGAGCGTGGATGTTTTCCATTCCCCGGTGGTTTTTGTACTCTGCAAAAACGTGCGACAACCTTTTAAGCTCCCGCCACGGCTTGCGTAGTGTGCACCCGGCTAAGACTTTTGACTATAAGCCTTTGGTTGAAGGCCCTGCGTCGTTGCAGGGCCTTCGGGGTGCCTAACCTTGGTCAGAACAGTATAGCGTCTACCGCAGAACCTGCTGTCAGGTTGCCCGCTGGAGCAGCAGGTTACGGATGTGGCCGATTGCCCTTGTGGGGTTCAGGCCTTTCGGGCAGACGCTAACGCAGTTCATGATGCCCCGGCAGCGGAATACGCTGAACGGGTCATCGAGGTTGGCCAGACGCTCGGCCTGGGCGGTATCGCGGCTGTCCGCCAGGAAGCGGTAAGCCTGGAGCAGGCCGGCCGGCCCGATGAACTTGTCCGGGTTCCACCAGAACGACGGACAGGAGGTGGAGCAGCAGGCACAGAGAATACACTCGTACAGGCCGTCCAGCTTCTCCCGGTCCTCGGGCGACTGCAGTCGCTCGATCGCCGGCGCCGGGTTGTCGTTCACCAGATACGGCATGACCTTCTCGTACTGCTTGTAGAACAGGCTCATGTCGACCACCAGGTCACGAATGACCGGCAGACCCGGCAGCGGACGCAGGACCAGCTTGTTGTTCTTCACAACCTGGGACACCGGCGTGATGCACGCGAGGCCGTTCTTGCCGTTCATGTTCATGCCGTCGGAGCCACAAACGCCCTCGCGGCAGGAACGGCGGTACGCCATGGAAGGGTCGCGCTCCTTGATCAGGTTCAACACATCCAGGACCATCAGGTCCTTGCCTTCCGGAAGCTCGAGTTCCACGTCCTGCATGTAGGGCGCGTTGTCCGCTTCAGGGTTGTAACGATAAAGGCTTACTAACATTTTCAACACTCCCCTTAGTAAGTCCGGACCTTCGGCTCAAACGTGTCCACGGTCTTGGGCGCGAAGTTCACGTCACGCTTCCCGACCCGCTTGTCTGCCGGGAAGAACATGGAATGCTTCAGCCAGTTCTCGTCGTCACGCTCTGTGTAGTCGTTACGGGCGTGAGCGCCACGGCTCTCTTTACGCTCGAACGCCGAGATCGCGGTCGCCAGGGCAACTTCGTACAGGTTGTCCAGCTCCAGCGCTTCAATGCGCGCGGTGTTAAAGGCGCTGCTGGTGTCGGCCAGCTTGGTGTTGCGGACCCGCTCACCAATTGCCTCCAGCTTCTTCAGGCCTTCTTCCATGCTCTTGCCGTCACGGAATACGCCGAAGTACAGCTGCATGCAGCTCTGCAGATCCTTGCGAACCTCTGCCACGCTCTCACCTTCGGA
>JBPEXK010000372.1:0-4342 GCA_052031745.1 Marinobacter sp.
GCCGGCAGCGGCAAGACGTCTACCCTGGCCTGGCGCATCCGCTATCTGCTGCAACAGGGTCACGATCCTGATCGCATGCTGGTGCTGATGTTCAACCGCAGTGCCCGAGTCGATTTCGAGCGTAAACTGCAGGAGGTGTGCAGCCAGAGTGGACTGGCGCTGCCGGAGATCCGCACCTACCACGCCATGGGGTTGCGCCTGTACAAACGGTTTGTGCGGGAAGGCTACCTGCCGGGTTTCTCGGACAAGATCCTCAGCGAGCAGGAAATCAGTTTCCAGGCTTGGCAACTGACCCGGCGCCTGGCTCCGGAAGACCTGGCCGACGAGATTCGGCGCAACAAAAAGGATTTTGTCGAAACCGCCACCAGCTTCATCGATCTGGTCAAAACCACCCTATCCCCGGCCGAGATCGTGTTCGAGGAACTGGGTTACGCCGACAAGCACCGTTACCTGATTGATCTTTTCCACAGCTTCGAGCAGTGGCGCAAGGGCCAGGGCCGCATCAGCTACGCCGACATGCTTTACGAACCGGTGATGGCGATTCATCAGAACCCGCCGCTGCAACGCCTGGTGGGCAACAAGATGGACCTGATTCTGGTGGACGAGTACCAGGACACCAACGAAATCCAGCACTTGCTGCTGCGCTACGTGGCGGGCGACCGGGCGCGGGTGACCGTGGTCGGCGACCCGGACCAGACCATCTACGAGTTCCGGGGCGCCAAGCCGGAGTTCATCCTCAAGCGCTTCAGCGACGAGTTCGAGAGTCCACTGGAACAGACCCTCAGCTACACCTTCCGCTACGGGCATCGGGTGGCGCTGCTGGCGAACCACCTGATTTGCCACAACACCGGTCGCAAAGATGTGCTCTGCCACTCCCACCCCTCCACGCCGGCCACCGAGGTGGCGCTGCACCGGATCGACAGCGACAGCGACGCCATCGTCCGTATCCTGAGCCGGGACTCAGGACCCGGCCTGAGCGACACTGCGATCCTATTCCGGGTCTGGAGTCAGAGCGTGCCGATCGAGCTGAAACTGCTGGCGCGCCAGATTCCCTACCGCATCGACGCCGGCAAGGGCGCGCTGTTCAGCCGGGAAGTGCAGGCCATTGTCTCGCTGCTGATGGTGGTCACCGGGCAGCTGGCGAATCTGCCGGATGAGGACCGCCTGGACGTGGCCCGGCAGCTGCTGCGTTTTCCCCACGTAGGCATGAAGGAGCCGGAACTGGAACAGCTGGCCCGGTTCCTGTCCGGTTTCGCCAGCGACTGGCACGAGCGCCTACTGGCCATGGATTTCGACGCTCTCTCGCCCATGGCCGGGCGCAAGTTGCGCAAGCTGGGAGAGGTGTTGGGCCAACTGCGCGGCTACTCTGGTCCGGTCGCGGGCCTGATCACCGTGTACGCCGAGCACACGGACCTGTATGAGGGAATCCGCAGCCTGGCGCTGACCCACGAGGGCGCCGAAGAGCGCATCGACACCGTGCACGGGTTCCGCGACTACCTGAAAAGCCTGGACGTGGACGCCCACGGCGCGCTCGATCACCTGAAAACCCTGAAGCAGCAGGCCGGCGAGAACCAGCAAGGCGGCGTGCTGCTGTCCACCATCCACCGCACCAAGGGGCTGGAATGGCAGCGGGTGATCATTCCTGGCCTGCAGGAAAAGTACCTGCCTTACAGCCCCCGGGCCGAAGACGACGCCCGAGCGGTACTGGAGAGCGAACGGCGCCTGCTGTACGTGGCCATGACCCGTTCCCGCCAGCAACTGCACCTGCTGACCCGCCCTGTGAGCGCCCAGCCCCATCTGGACGGCGATCAGGGGCCGAGCCGATTCGTCGAGGAATGCTGCGTTGATCTGGCCCAGGAGCTGGGTCGGGTACTGGACGAGGACCACCCCGGATCAGACCGCGCGATCGATCTGACCGCCCGGATCACCCCGGTTAGCCTGCGCTACGCCCAGCGTGAAGGGGTCACCCTGAACGGCCAGCAAGCGACCGACACCGACACAGGCACAGTGCTTTGGCACCGACAGCGCCTGAGCCATGCCATCTTTGGCGCCGGCAGCGTCGTCGGTGAAGACGAAAGCTCATTCGAGGTGCGCTTCGACAATGGCGACACCCTGAATTTCAGCAAAAAAAGCGCCCACCTGTATTTCTCGCCCCTGGCCTAAAACGACTGGAACCAAAACGCCTTTCCCTGCGTTGTAGTGGTGATATAACCCTCAGTGCCAGTTACCTTTTTTCTGCTGTACTGACCAACGTTCCGGATCGGCCAGCATTTCCTGCATCTGCGGCTCCCACATTCCAACCCCTGACAGGAGGCTCTGCATGAGCATCATGCGTTCTTGTGCTTTGGCTGCCGCCGCGGCCACCTTGGCGTCCCCCGCCTTGGCCGAAGGCCGCGAGGCGACTTACTACATCAATCCCTTCGCCGCCTACCAGATTTTCGACAACAAGCGGGAACTGAGTGAAACCGGCACCTTCGGCGCCGGTCTGGAGTACCGTTTCACCCCTAACTGGGCGGTGGAAGCGGTGTACTCCCGCGCTGACGCCGATCGCGAAGGTGCCCTCGGCTCCTCCGACTTTGACGAAATTCGCCTGGACGCGCTCTACTACTTCGCCGGTCCCGAAGAGACCTGGAACCCGTACCTGTCTGCCGGTGCCGGACACGCCGATTTCGGCACCGATGCCAGCGCACCGCGCACCGCCGGCAGCAACCACGACGAAACCCGCTTCAACGTGGGTGCCGGTGTCCGTTACAACATCAACGACATCGTCTCCCTGCGCGCCGACCTGCGGGAATTCCACGGCGTCGAAGACAGCACCTTCGACACCCAGGTTTCCCTGGGCATCAGTCTGGCGTTCGTGCACGCCACGCCTCCGCCCCCCGACGCCGATGAAGACGGTGTGACCGACAGCGCCGACCAGTGCCCGAACACGCCAACCGGCGCCAAGGTTGATCGCGACGGCTGTCAGCTCGACGGCGACAACGACGGTGTGGTGGATGCACGCGACGCCTGCCCAAACACGCCCCGAGGCGCCGCCGTGGATGGCCGCGGCTGTGAATTGGACAGCGACAACGACGGCGTGGTGAACAGCAAAGACCAGTGCCCGGACACCACCGCTGGCGCCAAAGTGGATGCCAAGGGCTGTGAAGGCATCACCAAGACCATCCAGACGTTCGAGATCGAGGTGCAATTCCCGCTCAACAGCGCCGAGATTGGCGACGCCTACGATGCCGAAATTCGTCGAGTGGCCGACTTCCTGAACGACAACCCGGAAACCATCGTGGAGATTGCCGGCCACTCTGACAGCACCGGCGCCGCCGACTACAACCAGGACCTGTCCCAGCGCCGTGCCGAAGCCGTGGCCGCGCGCCTGACCAACGCCCTCGGCGTCGATTCACAGCGGGTCAGTGCCACCGGCTATGGCGAGGCCCAGCCGATCGCCAGCAACGACACCCCTCAGGGCCGGGCCACCAATCGCCGGGTGGAAGCCCGCATCAAGGTTCAGCGTTAACTCGCCGCCCTGATCAACGGCAAAAAAAGGCGCCCCTCGGGGCGCCTTTTTTGTTCCAGTTTCAACTACACGCTTCTTTGACCTTTTGTCGGAATTCCTTTCGCAGCTGCTCGTTCTCTTCCTCGGTGACATACACTCGATCACCGTTTTCATCGAGATCGTAGAAGGTTGAAATCCTTGCCAGGTTCTTCAGCTCAGCCCGCATTTGAGTGCACAGCTTCGCTTTCTTGGCGCGCTGCTTAGCCAGCTTGGCCTGGTCCGCCTGACGCGCCTCACGCTCTTTCTGCTGCTCTTCGAGAAAGTCCCGCATCCGCTGCTGCCGCTGCTGGGCCGAGACGTCGGTGTCCGCCGCCGGAACCTTGACCTTAACCTCCCGGGAGGCAGCCTCTGCTGGGGGCTGATCGCCAAAGTGGGTGTTGCCATCGGCGTCGACCCAGCGGTAGACGCCGGCGTGGGCGGAGATGGAAAACATTACGGACAAAACGATGAACAGCTTTAGCAAAACAATGGTCCCTGTGCGTTGACGTCTCTGCGCCGGGCGACCTCCTGCCGCCCGGCGCAGTTATCAGCCTAATACAAACTGCGGGGCAGTCGGTACCCGGCAAGGAGCTGTTGTGTGAACGGGTTGGTATTGCTGGCCGCGTGCGGTCGGTATTTCATCTCGCCGTCGTCCACCTGGAAGCGCACGTCGACGGCGCTGTTACTGACCCCGGTCAGGTCCGCCTTGTCAAGCAGCCGGAACAGGGCCCAGGGTCCGTTTTCCGAGATACTCCGGGGCGAGCGATTGACCTGGATAGGCACCAGGGTAATCCGGCTCTCGACGCTGTCCCG
>JBPEXK010000373.1:0-1379 GCA_052031745.1 Marinobacter sp.
GCAGGCCTGGCCATGGGCACCATGGACATCATCAAGCTGTCCGGCGGCCAGCCGGCCAACTTCCTGGACGTAGGCGGCGGCGCGACCAAAGAGCGCGTATCCGAAGCGTTCAAGATCATCCTGTCTGACGACAGCGTTAAAGCGGTACTGGTTAACATCTTCGGCGGCATCGTACGTTGCGACATGATCGCTGACGGCATCATCGGTGCGGTGAAAGAAGTCGGCGTTAAGGTGCCGGTCGTGGTTCGCCTCGAAGGTAACAACGCCGAGAAGGGCACCCAGGTACTCGCCGACAGTGGCCTGAACATCATTGCCGCCACCAGCTTGGCGGATGCCGCAGAGCAAGTCGTTAAAGCCGCAGGGGGTAAATAATGAGCATCCTGATTAACAAAGACACCAAGGTTATCTGCCAGGGCTTTACCGGCGCTCAGGGTACCTTCCACTCCGAGCAGGCGATTGAGTACGGCACCAAGATGGTTGGTGGTGTTAGCCCGGGTAAGGGCGGCACTGAGCACCTGGGTCTGCCGGTGTTTAACACCGTGCGTGAAGCCGTAGAGAAGACCGGTGCCGAAGCTACCGTGATCTACGTACCGGCTCCGTTCTGCAAAGACGCCATCATCGAAGCCGCGGACGCTGGCATCCAGCTGATCGTGTGCATCACCGAAGGCATCCCGACCATCGACATGCTCTACGCGAAAGAGTACGTCGATCGCAAGGGCGTGCGGATGATCGGTCCGAACTGTCCGGGCGTTATCACCCCGGGCGAGAGCAAGATCGGCATCATGCCGGGCAGCATCCACAAGCCGGGCAAAGTGGGCATCGTGTCCCGCTCTGGTACCCTGACTTACGAAGCGGTCAAGCAGACCACTGACTTCGGTTACGGTCAGTCGACCTGTGTCGGTATTGGTGGTGACCCGATCCCGGGCTCCAACTTCATCGACATCCTGCAGCTGCTGCAGGACGATCCGCAGACCGAAGCCATCGTGATGATCGGCGAGATCGGCGGTACTGCTGAGGAAGAGGCCGCGGCGTTCATCAAAGAGAACGTATCCAAGCCGGTTGTCTCCTACATCGCTGGTGTTACCGCGCCTCCGGGCAAGCGGATGGGCCACGCCGGTGCCATCATCTCCGGTGGTAAGGGCACAGCGGACGAGAAGTTCGCGGCTCTGAACGACGCCGGTGTGAAGACCGTGCGCAGCCTGGCCGACATCGGCAAGGCTCTGAAGGAAGTAACTGGCTGGTAAGCCAGGCTTCTTTGCCGAAACCCCCGTTTCTGCCCTGCAGAGCGGGGGTTTTTTATTTATAATGCCGGGTCGCCTGACATATGATGGCGATCTAAATTCAAGATGAGGAGTTCGTGCTTTGAGTTCTGTAGATTC
>JBPEXK010000374.1:0-4026 GCA_052031745.1 Marinobacter sp.
TGCACCATGGGGTTCGGCGAGCTGTGGCTGGTCAATTCCGACCTGCACACCCGCCCGGAGGCCCACTGGCTGGCCCACGGCAGCGATCACATCCTGGACAATGCCCGCATTTTCCCGGATCTGGCCTCCGTTAGAAACTCCGTAGACCTTCTAATGGCCACCTCCGCCAAACCCCGCCACAACCGGCAGGACTATCATCCGCCCGGTGAGCTGCGCCGGGTGCTGACCGACAAGGGCGACACCGTGGCCACCGCGGCCCTGGTATTCGGCCGCGAAGACCGTGGCCTGGCCAACGAGGAGCTGGCGCTGTGCGACCTGCTGACCGGCATTCCCATGAAGGTCAGCTACCCGTCCCTGAACCTGGCCCAGTCGGTGATGCTGTACGCCTGGGAACTGTCCGGGCTGTCGGTGTCCGTCGATCCAACGCCAACGGAGCCGGCCGACGCCAGCCTGGGCCGCCTGCGGGAGCGCCTGGAACAGCTGCTGCCGGAGCTGGACGCCCCCGCCGATGGCAAACTGTCGCAGTGGGCCCTGGAGCGCCTGGCGCTGTTGTCCAAGCGCGACATTGGTTTTGTCCACACCCTGTGCGGCAACATCGAGCGGATTCTGAAGCGACGCTGATCGCTAGTCGCTGAAGCGCCCCGGCCGAAAGGCATCCAGATTCACCGCGGGTTCCTCGCCGTCAATGACCTGGGCGATCACATCGGCGCTGCCGGCGGACAGGGTCCAGCCGAATGTGCCGTGACCGGTGTTGAGGAACAGGTTGTCTCGGGGGCCGCGACCAATGATCGCCGGGCCGTCCGGGGTCATCGGGCGAAACCCGGTCCAGGTTTCGGCGCGATCCAGATCGGCGCACCCGGGAAAACGGGAGCGCACCGACTTGCGGATGGTGGCCAGCCGCGCCTCAGGGATGTCCCGATTGAAATCCGCCAGTTCGACAAAACCGGTCGCCCGCAGCCGGTTGCCCAGGCGGGTCGAGACTACCTTGTAATTGTCATCATGCACCGTGGATACCGGCGCCCGGTCGGGGTCAGTCAACGGCGCGGTAAGGCTGTAGCCTTTGATCGGATAAATGGGCAGGTCCATTCCCAGCGGCCGCACCAGGTGCCCAGACCAGCAACCGGCGCTGATCACGAAGGCATCGGCCGCGAGCACTTGGCGCTCGCCGTCCTCGGTGGTGTAGGCCACGGCGTCCACCCGGTTGCCGTCGGCAATCAGATTCTCGGCCTCAACCTGATACAGGATTTTAACCCCTCGTTCCTCGCAGGCTCGGGCCAAGGCCTGGGTGAATAGCTGACAATCGCCGGTGCCATCGGTGTCGTAGCTGAGTGCGCCGTACAGCGGCCCCTCGCCCACCATCCCCGGCTCCACCTCACGCACCTGCTCGGGGGTCAGTACCCGGGCCGCGATGCCCAGTTCCGCGAGCAACCCTTGGGTCTGGTGATAGCCGTCCAGGGCCTCGGGGCTGCTGGCAAGGTGCAGCAGACCGCGATGCCCGCCATCGAACGTCAGGTTCAGCTCGTCTTCCAGGCTGTGGAACCGGACACGGCTGTGTTTGCCCAGGCGCAACATGGCCCGCCGATTCAAGTTAAACAGGCCCGGTGCCCGGGCATAGCGCAGAGTCGCCAGCAGGAAGCGCACCGCCTCCACCGATGGCGGCAGCCGCATCTTCAGCGGTCCGTCCTGCTGGAGCAGCCAGGGCAGCGCCTTCAGCACCATTTTCGGGTCGGCCCAGGGATACACAACCCCGTAGGAACGCTGGGCTGCGTTGCCCTTGCTGGTCTCGCTGCCGGCCTCCGAATGCCGTTCCAGTACCGTCACCTGATGGCCGCGACGGCTCAATTCGTACGCCGTGGTGACGCCTACGACCCCACCACCTACGACGACAATGTGCATAAAAGCTCCCTGTCAGGTCTGTTTCACGCCGTTGCTGGCCAGCAACTGGCGATAGTCATCGATCACCGCCGGGTCTTCTTCCGGGTATTCCGGCGCCAGGTGCTGCAGCTGCTCGGCCAGGATCGCCGCCACTATGGCCCGTGCCTGGGGCTTTTCGTCACCGGGCACGACAAACCAGGGCGCCACCTCGGTGTGGGTCTGCGCCATGGCTTCCTCGGCGTATTGCAGGTAGAGCCTGCGCTTGTGCCAACCGTCGATGTCGGACCGATCGAACTTCCAGCGTTTGCGCGGTTTATCGAGGCGCGCCAGCAGGCGCCGCCGGTGCTCCTGCTCCGACAGATTCAGCCAGATTTTCACCAGCGTGGTGCCTTCTTCCACCAGATGCCGTTCAAAATGGCGAAGGGAGCGGTATCGATTGCGCCAATTGTAGGATTCCGGTGCCCGCAATGGCCAGACGCGCTCCGCGATCACCGCCTCATGATGACTGCGATTGAACGCCACCATTTCACCGAAACCGGGCAGTAGCGGGGTGACCCGCCAGAGAAAATCGTGCTGGCTGGCCTGGCCTTCTGGTCGCCCGAACGACCAGGCGTGGAATCCGGCCGGATCGGTGTAGGTGGCCAGGGTGCGAATCAGACTGTCTTTGCCACTGGTGTCCGGCCCCTGCACCACCAGCAGCAGGGCCCGGGTGCGATTGGCCCAGAGCCGGCGCTGATACTCACCTATTTGCTCCAGGCTGGACTCCAGCGCTGGCAGGGCCCGGTCTTCTTCCAATCGGCATGGATAGTCTTCCAGCGTGGGGTTGTCGGGGTGAAAGAGCCAGCGTTTGGCAAACTCCAAGGCAGACATTCCGGTAATTTCCTATGGTCTTGATAGGGGGCAAGATGCGCACAAGCTGTTAGACTCTACACATACAATTTCAGCGTAGCAGTCTGCGTGACTGCGATGGAGTAAACCGCAGGGTAATGAGTAAGAAACGACGCGAGATTCCCGTCTTCGATCACCCGATCATCGAAACCCACTGCCACCTGGACTACCTCAAGGATCGCCCCTTGGAGGAGACCCTGGCCGAAAGTCAGCGGGTTAATATCGAGAAAGTGATCACCATCGCCGTGTCTCCGGACAACCTGGCCCGGGTTCGCGAGCTGAGCCAAGCCGCGCCCTGGCTCTATGGCACCCAGGGCATCCATCCGCACGAGGCGGAACAGTACACCGACGAAGCCGAGGCGGAGATTCGCGCCCACGCCGGGGACAGCAAAATCGTGGCGGTGGGCGAAATTGGCCTGGACTACTTCTACGACAACGCCGATCGCAATGTGCAGCGCGAGGTGTTCCGTCGTCAGTTGCAGATCGCCTGCGACACCGATCGCCCGGTGGTTATCCACAGCCGCGAGGCGGACGAGGACACCATCGAGATTCTGCAGGAATTCGAGCAGACTCTGACCCGCCGGGGCGTTATCCACAGCTTCACCTCCGGCCCCGGCCTGGCCCAATATGCTCTGGATCAGGGCTGGTGCCTTGGCTTCAATGGGATTACTACCTTCAACAAAGCGGAAAACGTGCGCGACATCGTGCGCATGGCGCCCATTGACCAGATCCTGCTGGAGACCGATGCGCCTTTCCTGACCCCCGTACCCTATCGGGGCCGTGAAAATGCGCCGTTTTACCTGCCGTTCGTGGCGGAGAAGATTGCAGAGGTGAAGGAGCTGCCTCTGGATGAGGTTATCTCGAAGACCTACCACAATAGCCTGAGGACGTTCTTCCCCGAACAATGATCAAGCGCATCCCCATTTCGGCTCTGAAGGTCGGTATGTACATTACCGACCTCAACAACGACTGGATTCCTCATAACACCCAGCGTAAGCAGGGCGTGATCAAAAAACAGGAAACCATCGATAAGATCCGCCGCATGGGGGTGGCTTACGTCTATATCGACGCCTCCAAGGGCCTGGACACTCAGGATTCGGAAACCGCCGCCGAGGTGGATCGCCGCAACGAGGCCAAACTGCAGCAGGCCGGCGAGCAGCCGCCAGGACTGCAGGCCCACAAGCCGGTGGCGGAAGAAATGGTGGTGGCAAAGCAGATCCACAGCCAGGCCCAGGGCCTGGTGGGCAGCTTCCTCAACAACGT
>JBPEXK010000375.1:0-5540 GCA_052031745.1 Marinobacter sp.
CGGCCGAACTGTTCCCGGGTGTAGGCGTAGGAGCCGGTGGCCAGGCTGGCGACCTTGCCGGCGCCGGTGCCGAGCGCGGGCAGGGAGATGGATCGGCCAATGGACAGGCATTCCAGCAGCATTTTCCAGCCCTTGCCGAGCATGTCCTGGCCGCCAATCACCTGTTCCATGGGAATGAACACGTCGGTGCCCCAGGTCGGTCCGTTCATGAACACGGTGTTCATGGGCAGGTGCCGGGCGCCGGCATGAACCCCATCGGTGTCCCTTGGCACCAGCACGCAGGTAACGCCGATATCGTCACCGCCGCCCAGCAGGCGGTCGGGGTCATAGACCTTGATCGCCAGGCCGATGATGGTCGCCACCGGCGCCAGGGTGATGTAGCGCTTGTTCCAGGTCACTTTCAGGCCCAGCACTTCCTTACCGTTCCAGTTGCCCTTGCAGACGATGCCCTTGTCCGGGATGGCGCCGGCGTCGGAGCCGGCCACCGGCGAGGTCAGGGCAAAGCAGGGAATGTCCTCGCCCTGGGCCAGGCGGGGCAGGTAGTGGTGTTTCTGCTCATCGGTGCCGTAGTGCATCAGCAGCTCGCCCGGGCCCAGGGAGTTGGGCACCATCACGGTGACCGCCGCCGATACGCTGCGGGTGGAGATCTTCATCACGATCTCGGAGTGGGCGGTGTTGGAGAAGCCCAGGCCGCCCTGGTCTTTGGGAATGATCAGGCCGAAGAAGCCCTGCTCGCGGATGAACTTCCACACCTTGTCGGGCAGGTCGAACTGCTCGTGGGTGATCTTCCAGTCGTCGAGCATGGCGCAGAGTTTTTCCACCGGGCCATCCAGGAACGCCTGTTCCTCGCTGGTGAGGTGCGGCGGCCGGGCGTCCAGCAGCTTTTTCCAGTCCGGGTCACCGGAAAACAGCTCGCCGTCCCAGTCTACGGAACCGGATTTCAGGGCCTCGGCTTCGGTGTCGGACAGGCTGGGCAGGCGGCTGCGGACCCAGCCCAGCAGTGGCCGGCTGAGTTTATCGAGGCGCAGGTCGCCGGGCAGCACCAGCACCAATGCCAGGGCCAGGCCGGCGCCGCCAAACAGGATGCTGAGCAGATGCCAGTGGTCCTGAAACAACCCGATCACGGTGGCAATGGACAGGATGACGGCGGCGGTGGTGCCACCGATGCCCAGGTAAATCAGGATCAGCGCACTGACCAGAAGGAGCAGAACACTCATGGATGGATCTCCCTATCATGAAGAAAATCAACCGGATTCGTGCTTAACCATCGTCCAAACCTTCGCCACTTGCAACAGGCCGGCCTGCCGCTGTGTAAATTTTCATGTCGCCAATGCCAAGAAATGTAAAACCTCACGGTCGCCGGTCAATTTAATTGATCTGACTTACAACTTTTCGAGAATACATAGGTTCGCTAAATAATAACTGTCTGGAGATCCTATGCTTGGCCCGCTTACCGTCGCGAAACGACTTGCCCTGGGTTTTGGTTCGATACTTGTCTTGATGATCGTCGTTAGCCTGATTGGCAACCAGCGGGTTGGGTTCATCGACCGCACCCTGACCTCCGTTGAAGATGTAGCGGCGGTGAAACAGCGACATGCAATCAACTTCCGGGGCAGCGTTCACGACCGGGCTATCGCCATCAGGGACGCGGTTTTGGTGGACTCCGATCAGGCGCTCCAGCGCCACCTGGACGACATCGATCAGCTTAAAGCCTTTTACCGTGATAACGCTCAAGCCATGGATCGTTTGTTCGCCACTGAGGAGGCTTCCAAGGTTGAGCGCCAGCTGCTGGCGGCCATCAAGGACATCGAACGCCGTACCCTGGCGCTGACCGAGGAGCTACTGGAGCAACGTCAAGCCGGTAGCATCGCCGATGCCCAGCGTTTCCTGCTGGATCGGGTGGCGGGCGCCTACACCGAATGGCTGGCCCGGGTAAACGCCTTCATCGATTACCAGGAAGACGTCATCGCCGAGGACGTGGAAGCGGTCCGGGCCACGGCAAGTGACTTCAATACCCTGAATCTGATGGTAACCGGCGGGTCGGTGGTGCTTGGTGTAGTCATTGCGTGGATCATCATCCGCGGCTTGCGTCGTACCCTGGGGGCTGAGCCGGAGGCTGTATCGGAGGCCATTCGCCAGCTTTCGGAGGGTGTACTCGATCAGGATATCCAGACCCGATATCCGAACAGCGTCATGGGCGCTCTCAAGGACACGGTGCAGCAACTGGCCGGCATCATTCGGGAAGTGCGCGCCGCCTCCGAAGAGCTGTCGAGCGCTTCGTCCGAGCTGGAATCGACCTCGGACAGCAACAGTCGGCAAATTCGCATGCAGGCCAGTGAGGCCGAACAGATGGCCACGGCGGTGAACCAGATGGCGGCGACGGTCAACGAGGTGTCCGGATTTGCGGCCAGCGCCGCTACCGCGACTCAGAAAGCCGACGCGGAAGCCGAAAGCGGTAACCGTGTGGTTCGGGATACGGCCGTCTCCATCGGCGAGCTGGCAGACACGTTGGAGCAAGCCGCTGAAAGCGTGCACCGGGTGTCCGCTGACAGCGGCAACATTGAAAAGATCATTGAGGTGATCAACGCGATTGCCGAACAGACCAACCTGCTGGCCCTGAACGCCGCCATCGAGGCCGCCCGGGCCGGTAGCCACGGTCGTGGTTTTGCCGTGGTGGCCGATGAGGTCCGCTCATTGGCGTCCCGCACTCAGGATTCAACCCGGGAAATTCAGGAGATGATTGGCACCCTTCAGGCCGGTGCGACGGCCGCCGCCAATGTCATGGAAAATAGCCGCCGGCTGGCGGGCTCGACGGTGGAGAAAACCCGGGAAGCGGAGGATGCGCTCGGCCGTATCCGCCGTGAAGTGGGCGCAATCAATGACATGAACGCCCAGATTGCCAGTGCCTCCGAGGAGCAGAGTTCGGTGGCGGAAGAGGTCAATCGCAACATCAGCCGCATACATGACGGTACGGTACAGACCTCGGCGGGCTCGGATCAGGTGGCGGGCGCCAGCCGTGACCTGGCGGTGCTGGCCAACCAGTTGCGGTCCCGGGTCAGTGTCTTCCGCATCCAAGCCTGAGTGCGGCCAGGCACTCAGACGTAACCCTGGGCAAACACCAGCCCCAGGACCACCGGAATGACCGCCAGGCTGCCAAGGTTGCCGAGCAGCACCAGGGAGGCGACCCGATGGGGTTCCTGCTTGTACTGCTCGGCCACCATGTAATTCAGCACCGCCGGTGGCAGCGCGGCAAACACCCAGAGTGACGCCACCTGCAGGCCGGGCAGGTCAAGCAGCTCCACCATCGGCCACGCCAGGATCAGGCCGCTGGCGGGGCAGGCGATGGCGCCGAGCATGCCCAGCTTCCAGTCGCTGAAATCGATGTCGAGCATGCGCACGCCCAGGGCGAACAGCATCAGCGGGATGCACACGCCGCCAAGCATGTTCAGGGTCTCCAGTAGCCATTCCGGCAGGGGCACGCCACCCAGGTTGACCGCCAGGCCGGCGATACTGGCGAACACGATGGGCAGTTTCAGACGCTGGACGATCGAGGTGTGCGGGTCGAGCATGTACAGCCCAATCGAGAAGTGCAGCAGCATCTCGACGATGAACAGCACCACCGCGGCGGGCAGGGCGGCGTCGCCGAAGGCCAGTACCAGCAGCGGAATGCCCATGTTGCCGGTGTTGTTGAACATCATCGGTGGCAGGAAGGTTTTCAGGTTCAGCTTCAGAACCTTGGCCAGCGGGTACAGGATGATACCGGAGCCCAGGACGATCACTACCGCGGCCAGGGCCAGGCGGGCGTATTCCTGCAGTGGCGCCTGCTGGTCGGCCAGCACCGCAAACACCAGCATGGGTACAAACAGCTCCATGTTGAGCACGTTCAGGCCCTGGATGTCGGGGGTGCGGTAGCGGCCGTAGAGGGCACCACAGCCGGCGATCACGAAGACCGGCAGCATGGTGGACAGGATCTGGGCAATCATTCAGGTCTCCGACTGGTCACGGAAATGCGAACAAAGAAACATTTAGGTTCGCAAGTATTCCGCCGCGCTGGCAAGCACTATTCCGCGGTGTTCGACCAATAGCCGAGGCCGGGCCGGTTTGGCGGCGGGCCGGTTGCGGTGATGGAGGGCCAAGGCCACAATACCGACACTTGCCGCCACTTTAGTCCCCAACCCAGGAGCGCTCAGTGACCAGCCCATTCGACCAGCCCGTCTCCCGCGAGCACACCTGCTCGGTGAAGTTCGATGCCCGCAAGGCCGTGTTTGGCCGGGAGGACGTGATTCCGGTCTGGGTTGCGGACATGGATTTCGCAGCGCCGGAAGCGGTCACGCGGGCCTTGGTGGAGCGGGCCCAGCATCCCGTGTACGGCTACACCCTGTTTCCCGACAGCCTGTTCCAGGCCACCATCGACTGGTTCCAGCACCGGCATGGATGGACGATTGAGCGCGACTGGATCCTGATGGCTCCGGGCGTGGTGCCGTCCCTGCACGCGGCCTGCCTGGCCTACTCCGAACCCGGCGAGGGCGTGATTATCCAGCCGCCGGTGTACCCGCCGTTCTTCAGCTCCATCCGCCAGTGTGACCGGACGGTGATCGAGAATCCGCTGGTGCTGGAGCCGGATGCCGGCGACGGGCCGGGTCGGTATCGGATGGACCTGGAGCACCTGGAGCAGTGCGCCGCCCGGCCGGAGGCGCGGGTGTTGCTGCTGTGTTCGCCCCACAACCCGGTTGGCCGCATCTGGAGCGAGGAGGAACTGCGCGGGGTGCTGGCCATCGCCCGCAAACACGACCTGGTGGTGCTGTCCGATGAAATCCACTGCGATCTCACCTTCGACGATGGCCCCCGTCATCGGGTCCTCGCCACCCTCGCCGAAGCCGACGATCCGGTGGTCACCACCATCGCCCCGAGCAAGAGCTTCAATATGCCGGGCCTGGGCCTGTCGGCGGTGGTGATTCCCGACGCCGAGCGTCGCAACGCCCTGAAAACCGTGTTCCAGACCATGCACATGCCCCAGTGCAACCCATTCAGCGTGGCCGGGTTCGAGGCTGGCTATCGCCACGGTGGCCCCTGGCTGGACGACCTGCGGGGGTATCTGCAGGGCAGCCGGGATTATGTCGCGGAGTTCGTGAAACAGCGCCTGCCGGGTATTCGGGTCTCGGCTCCGGAGGCCACCTACCTGATGTGGCTGGATTGCCGGGATTTGGGGCTGAGCGACGTTGAGCTGAAGCGGTTCTTCGTGCAGCAGGCGGGCGTGGGCATGAACCCGGGCATCAGCTTCGGTGAGCCGGGGTCCGGGTTTATGCGGCTGAACATTGGCTGCCCCCGGTCGGTGCTGACCGAGGTGCTGGAACGGATCGAGGCGGCGCTGGCGGCGCGCCGCTGAGTTACTGCTCCAGCATCAGCGAGCAGTGGTCCTCCACCGGCCGCCAATGCGGTGGCTCCTTCATGCCCGGCATGTCGCCGGTGGTCGGGCGAATGGCCTCCCACACCATGCCGCCGTGGCTGGCCAGGCTGCCAACAATGTAGCTCTCGGCAAA
>JBPEXK010000376.1:0-9120 GCA_052031745.1 Marinobacter sp.
ACCATCGTCGAGGGCCGGGTGGCCTGGCAGCAGCCAGCGGATTGACCAAACCGGAGCAAAAATGCGGCAGAGGTGACGGTGCCTCTGTCGACACCATCACAAAATCTCCTGTTGTTGCCTAAAAGCCCTTGCTGACCGCCACCGGTGCCAACGTATTCTTACCGGGACCGACCTAAGGTCGGGCAAGGACAGCGGGTCGGTCCGCACACCTGGACGTGCCGGCGCCCGACAATAAAAACATCAGGAGTCATCCCGTGACATCAGCAACCTTCCCGCATCGGGTGGCCGCGGCTGCCGCCCTGTGTGTCAGTCTGCTTTTCCCATCCCTCAGCCATGGCCAGGCCGAACCGCTGGAGCGCAGTTTCTGCGTGTTTGATCCGGTGGGTGCCAATGGTCCGCTGTTTGCGATCACCAAATCGTTCCAACCGGTCGCCCTGAAGCAGGGCATCAAGTTGAACCTGCGCGCCTACACCGATGAGAAAGTCGCCGCCGAGGACTTCAAGGCCGGCCAGTGTGACGCCGTGCTGCTCACCGGTACCCGGGCTCGGGAGTTCAACAAGTTCACCGGCAGCCTCGAGGCCATGGGCGCGGTGCCCGGCGAGGCCGAAATGCGCTTGCTGTACAACACCCTGAGCACCCCCAAGGCGCGGCCCTTCCTGATCGATGGGCCCTACGAGGTGGCGGGCGTGTTCCCTGGCGGCGCCATCTACCTGCACACCCGGGATCGCGCCATCGACTCGGTGGAGAAGCTGCAGGGCAAGCGCATCGCCACTCTGGATTACGACGAGGCGTCCGTGCGCATGGTGCGTCACGTGGGGGCGTCCGTGGTGGGTTCCAACTCGGCCAATTTTGCCGGCAAGTTCAACAACGGCAGCGTCGATCTGGCCTACGCTCCGGCCGTGGCCTACACCCCGCTGGAACTCTACAAAGGTGTGGAGCCCAACGGTGCGGTGGTGAAATACGCCATTGGCTACATGAACTTCCAGGTCATCATCCACCGCGACCGGTTCCCGGATGAGGCAGCGCAGATGGTGCGGGATGAATCGATCAAGCGCATTGATCAGGCCTACGACATCATCGCCGAAGCGGAAGCGGAAATCCCCGGTCAGGTCTGGATGACCTTGCCCCAGGAAGACACCGCCGAGTACGACAAGATGCTGCGCAAAGTGCGTCTGTCGTTGCTGGAGGATGGGGTGTTTGACGAGCGCGCCATCAAGCTGATGAAGGCGATTCGCTGTCGGGTGGATGCGAGTCGCGCCGAGTGCGCCTCTTAAAGCCCGAGTCAGAGACAACAGGGCCCGCACATGCGGGCCCTGTTTCGTTTAACCGATCTGTTCCTTCAGGCCCTTGCCGGCCTTAAAGCCAACGGTCTTGCTGGCTGGGATTCGGATCGTCTCGCCAGTCTGCGGGTTCCTGCCGTCCCGGGCATCCCGGGATCGAATGTTGAAGGTGCCGAAGCCGATCAGGGTGACGTCTTCACCCCGCGCCGCCGCCGCCGACACCTGATCGGTGAACGCGGTGATGACCTCGCTGGCCTTGTCGCGGGTCAGTCCGGTCTGGTCGGCAATGGCAGCTGCCAATTCGGGTTTGCGCATCGGATACTCCTTTTATTATTTCTGTTTTGGTCTGGCTGTGGGCGCACAGGTCCCGCAGTTGGTTCCATCTATAGTGGCTTGCTGGCCAATGTGCAAACCCCAGCGTCGGCGAGCACACCGGTGATCGCCGCCATTTGCGGCGTCGGTCTCATAAAAACAGGATGTTGTGGGCCATAATGCGGATCTGGTTACAGTCTGTAACAACGCTAACAAGAACTCAGAACACCGACGTTGCCCGTTGGAACTGTTAACACTGTGAAGGTACCGCTATGACAGACGCCACGACTCACTCTCCGGCCCCAACTTCCGCTTGGCCAAGGCTCAGAGGCCTTGCCACCGCCTTGGTCGCGGGTGCGGTACTCAGTGGCTGCAGCGCGGTCAACAACATGATGTATAAAACCACCGGCGATGTGATGCAGGGGTTCTCCCGGGATCACACCATGCCCTACCTGCTGCAGAGCAATGACCTGGCCATGGGCTGCGCCATGAGTGAAGCAACCGCGCCCTTGCTGATGTCGTTCGGCCGGGTTACCAGTGAGCCGGATCAGTTGGCGGTCATGCTGTACCTGTCGGCCGGTGGCTGCGCCGAAGAGCGGGCGCGGGAATTTGAGCTCGAGGGCCTGGCTGCCATGAATGCGCTCAACGCCACCGCCGCGGAAGACGCCCTGATTCGCCAGAAACGGGCTTACGTCCAGGCTTCGGAGCGTTACTACAAGGCCTGGCAGCACCACACCGCCCACTACGGTGCGCCCGGTAACGGCGAGTGCCCAAGTTTCGACGACGACATGGAT
Organism: Marinobacter sp.; assembly: GCA_052031745.1. Lineage (GTDB taxonomy): Bacteria > Pseudomonadota > Gammaproteobacteria > Pseudomonadales > Oleiphilaceae > Marinobacter. The sequence goes on from JBPEXK010000376.1 coordinate 2,387, forward strand.
GAGTTCATCTACATGGCGGGTCTGCTGTCAGGATTGCAGGCGCTCAATGCCCAGGTGCAGTCCACCTCGTCGCTGGGTGTGCCGGCCAACATCGGCTCCATCGTCGCCCGGGCCTCCAGCTGTCTGGAAAACGACAAATGGTGGGGCGCGCCCATGGCGCTGCGCGCCACTGTGTGGGCCATGATCCCCGGGGCCGAGCCGGAAGGGGAGAACGCGTTTGAGCGTCTGGCCATTGCCGATGACCAGGGCGAGGCCGCCGGAGTGCGACTGCCGCACGTGTTCCACGCCATCGCCGCCATCAACAAGGGCGATCAGGACCGGGTCAAGTCGGTGATCCGCGAGCACGCGCAATCGCTGGAGCAAACCCCGGCCAACGCCGACTGGTATTTCGTTGATGCCATGGCGACCAACATGATCGTCGCCATATCGGACCGGCTGTGGGTGGAAAATACCGGCCACCGTACGCCGCTGGGCCAACTGGGAACCTTCTGGGATGACCGGAGGGGCGACGTTGAAACCATGAATCTGGACGACCTGCTGTAGCCCTGCCATGTTCCTGAATATTGCTCTTGCCAAGGTTGGTTCCCGTCGCAGCGGCCTGGAGTGGTTCTCCTCCTTGCCCGCCTGCCTGTTGTTGTTGGCGGTGGTGCTGTTCTCCACCAGCAGTGACATCCATAACCAGATGCTGCGCGGTGGCGAACAGCTCTGGAGTGGTTATTACAAACTTCGTATGGACCCGGTCGAGCCCACCTGTGACGCCAACCGGAATGTCGATGCGGCGGTGGCGGCCGAATTGGCGGAGCAGCCGGCGGCCGATGACCCCATGGCCGCGCTGTTGGGTGCCGAGGAAAAGGACCCGGCTGCGGTCCGGCTGGCCATCGAGCGGGCCCTGGCCGATTGCCGGGAGGCCTACCAGACCTTTGATAGCCTGCAGGGGCAGCTGACCCTGGGCGTCAGGGCGTATCGTGCGGTCGAGCTGTTCATCGCGGATCTGATCGCCTTCGGCCTGTCCTCCCAACGCTACATCCTGATCATCCTGGTCATGCTGTGTGCGGTCACCGCCACATTGACTCGGCACCACATCGCCATGCGGGCCATGGAAACGCGCCTGGATTACGTGGTGTCCCACGCCCTGCAAACCATCGCCAACGTCATGCTGCTGGGCTCCAGTGTGATTTTCCGCCAGTCCACCATCGGGGCCGAGACCCTGATTTCCGCTGAAGAGCTGCTGCTGCACAATTTCTGGATTGCCGGCTTCGCCTGCCTCACCCTTGCGAGTCTGTACCAGCTGTTCCGGGTGCCCGACGACCTGGCCCCAGGGGGTGATCCGAACAAGGCGTTCATGGCGGTGCCGCTGTACACGGTCATGTGCCTCATTTCCGGCACGTACTTCGCGCTGATTGGTCACGCCTCGGGTATTGGCATCTATCTCGGCAAGATGATGGAGCTGTCCGACATGTTCCTGAATGTCGGGTTGTACGTCTGGGTTGGCATGATGCTGAAGCAGACTCGCCTGGCCACCCTGGTGTTCAACGTGTTCCGGCCCTGGCGCATGCCGCCGGAGATGCTAGCGGTGGTCGCGGTGCTGGTGGCGGCCATTCCGACGGCCTACACCGGGGCCTCGGGCATCTTCGTCATTGCCGCCGGCGCGGTCATCTACAGCGAGTTGCGGGCCGCCGGCGCCCGCCGGCAGCTGGCCCTGGCGGCGACGGCTATGTCCGGTTCCCTCGGCGTGGTGCTTAGACCCTGCCTGCTGGTGGTGGTCATCGCGTACCTGAACCGGGAAGTCACCACCGACGAGCTGTTTGGCTGGGGTCTCTGGGTGTTCGTGCTGACTGCCAGCATGTTCGTGCTGGTGGCGCTGACCGTGAACCGGCAAAGCCGGTTCGAGCTGGCGCCGTCCTCCGTTGCCCTGCCGGCCATGCTGCAGGCGTTAAAGCCGCTGGTTCCCTACGTTCTGGTCATCGTCCTGGTGGTGGTGTTCTACCGGCTGGCGCTGGATGTGCGCATGGACGAGTTTTCCGCGCCCCGGCTGCTGCCGGTGATTCTGCTGGCCATCCTGGTCTACGAGCACTTCAGTGCCGGAGCACGGCGTTCGGACACCGACGATCCCGACAAGCCCGGGCTCGAGCGCAGCATCAGGAACGCCACCAACGACACCACCGCCGAGATTGGCGCCCTGCTGCTTCTGCTGGGCTTGTCGGTAAGTATTGGCGGGGTGATCGAGCGCTCGCACATCATGCAAAGCTTCCCCCAGGCGTTCGACAGCGCCTGGTCGGCGATGGCACTGATGGTGGTCATCCTGGTGATCCTGGGCATGATCATGGATGCCTTCGGCGCGGTCATCCTGGTGACCGCAACCGTGGCAACCATCGCCTACGCCAGCGGCATCCATCCGGTCCATTTCTGGATGGTTACTTTGGTTGCCTTCGAGCTGGGTTACCTGAGCCCGCCAGTGGCCCTGAATCATCTGCTCACGCGGCAGGTGGTGGGGGAGGCCGAGGTGCTGGCGGCCCAGCAGGAGTCCGGCTCTTTCTACCAGCGCCATGAGCGGATCATCATGCCGTTGATTGCCATGGGCATCTCCCTGATGCTGGTGGCGTTCGTACCCTTAATGTTCTACACAAACTAAAACGCCCGAAGGGACGCTTCGGGCGTGGAAGGGGTACCGCTGAGTCCGCAGTTACTCGGATTTGCGTCGTCGCAGCGCTCCAACACCGACCAGACCCAAACCCAGCAGGGCGAGGGTGCCTGGCTCGGGAGTGTGGATGGCTTTCAATGAGAAGTCATCCGCGACCAGCCGGCTGGCTTTGAATTCGATGGTTTGAGCCGCAGCGCCAACCATGATGGCCAGCATGCCGGGGCCGCCTGAGGAGTGGGCGGTGAAGTTGTGCCAGGTGCCGCCGTCCAGGCGGTATTTGCCTTTCTCGTTGTAGCAAAAGATCCACAGGCACTCATGTTTGTACAGCTTGTGCAGCACGATTTTCTCGATGTAGGCCGTAGAGCCCAGGTCGATGGTCAATCGTTCTGTGTTGTCGATCTCGTCGTCTTTGCCATTAAACCAATCGGCGTAGTTGATGCCGAGCCCCGACGTGTTGCTCTGGCTGAGCACCGGTGTTCCCATAATTGGTGGCAAGGTGAACAGTGCACTCGCCGTCGCGGTTACGCCATTAACGGTGTGTGAACTGTTGCCGGCGGCACCCGCCCAGGCCGGACTGGAGAAATCTATCATCCCCGCATGTGCGGGTGTCGCGGACATTGCCAATGCCAAACTGGTTCCTAGCAGTAGCTTCTTGATGGTTGGCATTTCCTGTTTCCTTCCAAAAGTGGTTAAGCCTTCAATCAGGCTCGGTGTTGAGCAAGCATCAGCGATGCCACTGGATGGAAATTCATGGGCCTGCCAAGGGGTTGGAAAAACGATGTACAGCGAGTGAAGCGGCGACTGTAAAAAAGGCTGACGCTTTCCGGGGCGGGTAGCCAACGCCGTGTCCGGACACAAAAAAAGCGCCGTGCTTTCGCAGGGCGCTTTTTTCGTTCAGACCGCCTTAGAGTTTCGGGCCGGCCGCGACAATGGCGTCGGAGACGTCGAACTTCTTGAAGTTCTCCACGAACTGGGCGATCAGTTCGGCCGCCTTGCCGTCGTAGTACTCCGGGCTGGTCCAGGTGTTACGCGGATTGAGCAGTGTCGAATCCACGCCCGGAACGTAGGTCGGCACGTCCAGGTTCAAGGTCGGCAGGTGTTCGGTCTCCACGTCGTCCAGGTCGCCGTTCTGGATCGAGGCGATGATGGCGCGCGTGGTCGGAATGCTGAAGCGCTGGCCTTCGCCGTAGGGGCCGCCGGTCCAGCCGGTGTTCACCAGGAAGACCTTGCTGCCAAACTCGTCCATCCGCTTCATCAGCAACTCAGCGTAGACGCCGGCCGGGCGCGGGAAGAAGGGTGCGCCGAAGCAGGTGGAGAAGGTGGACTTGAGCTTCGAAGAGGAGCCCATTTCGGTGGAGCCCACCAGCGCGGTGTACCCGCTCAGGAAGTGGTAAGCGGCCGCTTCCTTGGACAGGATGGACACCGGCGGCAACACGCCGGTCATGTCGCAGGTCAGGAAGACAATGTGCGACGGCTCGCCGGCCCGGTTCTCCAGAACCCGCTTCTCAACGTGCTCCAGCGGGTAGGCGCAACGGGAGTTTTCGGTCAGGGTGACGTCGGTGTAGTCCGGTTCGCGGGTTTCCGGGTCGATGGCCACGTTTTCAACGATGGCGCCAAAGCGGATGGCGTCCCAGATGATCGGCTCGTTCTTCTGGGACAGGTCGATGCACTTGGCGTAGCAGCCACCTTCGATGTTGAACACGGTGCCCGGGCCCCAACCGTGCTCGTCGTCACCGATCAGGAATCGGTTCGGATCGGCGGACAGGGTGGTCTTGCCAGTGCCGGACAGGCCGAAGAACAGGCAGGTCTGGCCGTCTTCGCCAACGTTGGCGGAGCAGTGCATCGGCAGCACGTCCTTCTCCGGCAGCAGGAAGTTCTGCACCGAGAACATGGCCTTCTTCATCTCGCCGGCGTAGTGCATGCCGGCCAGCAGGACCTTGCGCTTGGCAAAGTTGATCATCACACAGCCGTTGCTGTTGGTACCGTCCCGCTCGGGAACGCACTCAAAGTTGGCGGCGTTCAGGATTTGCCATTCCTGCTTGTCAGCCGGGTTGTAGCTGTCCGGGCGGATAAACAGGTTGCGGCCGAACAGGTTCTGCCAGGCGGTTTCGGTGGTCATTTTCACCGGCAGGTAATGCTCGGGATCGGAGCCGACGTGAACGTGGGAGACAAACTGGTCTTTCTCGGCGATGTAGGCCTCAACCCGATCCCACAGCGCGTCGAACTTGTCGGCGTCGAACGGGCGGTTAATCGGGCCCCAGTGGATGTCATCGGCCGTGCTCGGCTCTTCGATGATGAAGCGGTCCATGGGGGACCGGCCTGTGCGCTCACCCGTCTTCACAACCAGTGAACCGTTGGCAGCCAGTTGGCCTTCGTTACGTGCCAATGCCAGCTCGACCAGTCGTGCTGTACTCAGATCATTATAAGTGTTGCTCACTTCGACCTCGCCCTTGGGATGTCTTCGTGATTGCTCAGGCCGCCCCCCAAAATTGACGGAAAACTGAGCAATCGGGTCAATTCAGGCGCGCTATTATGCCAGAGCTGCCGGTAAAAAACGACTGCCCTGGAAGCCGCGCCATGACTGGTTTTGGGACCATTACGTGCGGTGTTCAGTGTAAAGTGTGACCGGTGAAAAGATGATCAATGTCGTTTCTGTCGAAGCGGTAGTGGGCGTGACAGAACTGGCAGTCCATCTCAATCTGGCCCTGTTCCTCGATGATGCTGTAGCACTCGTCCTTGCCGATCGCCTCCAGGGCACCCAGGGTGCGTTCCCGGGAGCAGCTGCAGCGGAAAGCCACCGCTTCCGGCTCGAACAGGCGCACCGTCTCCTCATGGAACAGACGGTGCAGGACGGTTTCGCTGTCCAGCTCCAGCATCTCTGCTGCTTCCACAGTGCGCGCCAGGTGGTTAACCCGTTCCCACAGCTCGTCGTCCTGCTCGGTCGCACCCGGCAGTCGCTGCAACAGGAGGCCGGCGGCGCCCTGTTCATCGGCGAATAGAATCAGGCTGGTGGCGATCTGTTCTGAGCGCTGGAAGTACTCTTCCAGGCAGGCCGCCAGGCTGGCTTCCTCCCGAGGCACCACGCCCTGGTAGCGATTGCCCCGGTTGGGGGTGATGGTGATCGCCATGCGGCCATCGCCCAGCAGGTCGTGCAGGTTGTCTTCGCTCACCGCATGCTCATCAAACCGAGCCAGACCGCGGATGTAGCGGTCATGGCTGCACTCGGCCATCAGTGTGCGCAGCGGGCCTTCGCCCTGGGCCTGCAGCGACAGGGTGCCCTCGAATTTCAGGGTGCTGCTCATCAGCACGCTGGCGACTAGGGCCTCGCCCAGCAATCCCCGCACCGAGTCCGGGTAGGGGGCCTGGCTGCCAATTTCCTGAAAACTGTCCCCCAGTTTGACCCACGCGCCTCGGACTTGGCTGTCCTCGAAGATAAAGCGCTGGAATTGGTCGCGGGATGCCATGGTGTGTCTCCTGAAAAAAATCTGGGAAGGGCGCCCGGTGGCGCCCGTCTGAATAATGAACTCTGCGTGAGCGGATGCGAGCTGCCGGTCAGATGTTGTTTTGCTCGCGGAAACGCTGGATGTCCCGACGGTCTTTCTTGGACGGTCGCCGCGCCGGCGGCAATTGGGCGGCTTGCATGGTTTTTCGCTGCCAGGCCAGTTCTTCGCGCTTTTTCACGCTTTCGTCGGTTTCGTGGTAAAGCTTCTGGGCTTCCGGGGCACCGCGACGCCGATCACTGATATCGTCGACGATGACAATTTTTTCCTGCCAGCCCAGGCGCAGGGTCAGCCGCGCGCCAGGCTCCACCAACCGCCCGGGTTTGCAACGTTGACTGTTGTAGTGAACCTTGCCGCCTTCAATCGCTTCCTTGGCGAGGGAGCGAGTCTTGTAGAAGCGTGCTGCCCACAGCCATTTGTCGAGTCGTACCCGGGTTTCGTCGGTGCTGGATGCCGTCATGTCTCCTCGCCTGGTTGGCCTATGCCCTGATTATAACCACTCATGGCTGTCTTGGCAGCGGCTGACGTTGCCGCAATGCCGGCAGCACTTCGTCGAAGTGGTGAATGCCGGGAATGTCGGGATGCGGGGAGTG
>JBPEXK010000003.1:0-14811 GCA_052031745.1 Marinobacter sp.
GTGTTCGCCGGCTACCGTTACCTGAACACCGATCTGGATCGCCCATTCCGCGGCGATGTCGATTTGGACGAGGGCCTGATGGCGGGCATGAAGATCTTCTTCTGACCCTCTGCACCAACCCTCGCCAGAGACCAAAAGGCGCCCCCAGCGGGCGCCTTTTTTCGTGCCACTCCTCACGCTTTCCAATCCGCCCCGCTGCTAGACTGGCTTCCTGATTTATCGGTACGGACAGCCAACTATGCGATTGAACTCGGGATTACTGATTTTCACCTGCTGCACACTGCTGGCCGGATGCGGCGGTGGCGACGATGCCATCAGCGGCGCAAGAAAAGACCCGAACGATTTCGCCGGCAGCTACAATCCACTCGATGATTTCACCTCCACCAGCACCGGTGATTCCAGCAACAGCAGCGGCCTTGCCGACAACGAAGTGCGGATTACCATGGAAGTACCGGGCGGCGTGGCGCCTGACGCCGAGCTCACCCGGCGCAACCTTCGCATCGTGCAACCCGACCGGGTGCTGGTCTACAGCACCAACACATCGCTACAGAATCTGGGGTCGGTCCCGGTAACCCTGCGCACCGACGACGATGGCTTCACCGTGGTGGCCTTCGAGGATGGCCTGCCCCTGGGCCCTAACGTGCTCATCGAAGCCAGCTACGGCAACACGGTGATGCGCGCACTGGCCGCCGACGCCGACCGGGACGTGAAGGTCAACCCGTTTTCCGAGTATCTGATCAGCGAGTCCCTGGCCACTTACACCGAGGCCGAACTGCAGACTATCCTCGATTGTGTCAACGACACGGGCGGCAGCCTATGCCTGAATAAATACGTCTGGTCCACCCTGGCTGACCAAGTGCACGATTTCGAGATCGAACTGCCAGCCGGCGCCGACCTCAGCACCGCATTGTCTGTGTTGTCCAGCCGGGACGATTTCGTCAGCTACGTCGCATCCATGGCCGACTACGCCCTGCTGGATGAGAGCTCCTCTGGCAAGATCAGCGCCAGCTCGGCCGACTACAACGCTGTGTTTCTTGGCGTTGAGCTAGGCCAAACTTCCCTGGAGAGCAGCCTTGCGGGCTCTGGCCAATGGGGCGTTCGGATTGCCCAGGAAGAACGCCTGGATGATACCAACGGCACCGGCTACGTTTACCCTGCACTGACCCTCACCAGCTTTGACGCTTTCAACATCAAGGTCACATCGTTGGCGAGCGACATCCCCTACGAGCGGGAGACCCTGATCCATCAGGCCGGTAACAACTTTTTCCTGCGCGGCAGTGAGCGCTGGCCATTGAATGTGCATGCCTCGTCCCCGGGGGCAGCCACGCTCCTGGGCGACGCCCGGCTGCTGGCCGGCCGCGCGCTGTACCAGAGCGTCACCGGGCGGGACACTGCCCAAATCCTGGGCTGGACCCGCAACCCCTACTACCTGGACGCTTACACCTCAGCGCCAGTGTCCGAAACTGTTGGTCCGGATCGGGTGGTGAGTGGTTACTTCAGTGCCGGCAACGTCATTGAGCTGGAGGACTCCGGCGATGCCCTGAAACGCAAGGACACCCTGGAAGACCATTTTGTTTCCATTCTGGAAATCGACCTGCTCCGGGAAAAAGGTTTTGATCTTGCCACCCTCGACGGTCAAAACCTCAACGTGATCTACCTGGCCTTGCAGTTCAGTGACGGCACGGTTCCGGTTGCCTTTGAGACCGGTGGCGGCACCTGGAGCATTGACGTCAACGGCGCCGCGGCGGATGGCCGGCCCACCGCCACCGTCACTCAGAGCCAGACTCTGGAGCAGATCCAGCGCAACGCCGACGGCACCGTATCGACCAGCCCAGGCGCCCTGGCCACCCCCTGGACCCTTAGTCCCCGCACCTCCCGACTCAGCGACGGTGACGCCGAGATTGGCCGCCTGAACCTGGATGTGAGTGAGGCGTCCGGGCCGTTCGAGCAGCCAGACATTGGCGTTGGCGCCAGCAACCCCGCCGGCACCATGCTTGCGTTCAACCTGAATGGCAGCCCCGGTGGAGACGGCCTGCTCCTGGCCGCGCGCCAAACCACCGAGCCGGCGCCCGCGTCCGGAAGCTTCCGCCTGCAGGGCGTTCGCCTGGGCCTGGCCCCGGACACCAACACCCTGAGCCACTTCGATAACGCGGTTTTGACGCTCACCACCAACACCACCGCGACCCTGACCCCTCGAACCCTGGACGTGACCCACTCGGTGAACGCCGCCACGGTATCTGGCCCGACCTCGAACGAGGCCTCGGAAATTGCCCTGGCTTACACCGACCTCGGCAGTGGCCAGGTTCAGTTCCTGGCCTCGAATCTGGTCCTGGAAGGATTTGTCACCGCAGACCAGGACCAGTTCTACCTGCGCCTGCGCGACACCCAGGGCAGCGAGGAGCAGATTGGCCTGGTGTTGGCAACCCGCATCCCCTGAGCCCTGGCCCGGCCGGCAATGATCCAGCGGGCAGACGGTGACGTTTAACCTGTTATAATCGTTGGCATATCGTTCGTGACGAGAGGTTTTATGTCTGCTGGTAAGCGTGGCCTGCTGTTGGTTATTCCATTAATTGCGTTCGCTGTTGGCGGGGGTTTTTACGTTCCACCCACAGAAATGGACAGCGGCCAGTCCGGGTCAGAGTTGACTCTGACCTCCCTACCCGCCCTGCCCAAATGGGCTCACCGCGGTCTGCCTGACTTTGCCCAGTACCGGGATACCACCGAGAAAAAAGCCGCTTTTTTCTCCTTCCTGTATCCGCGCATCGTACTGGCCAACTCGCGCATCTTGCTTGAGCGGGAGTACCTCGACAGCCTGGCCCAGAAGGCTGAACTCTCGCCGGACGAACTTGATTGGCTGAATGGCCATGCTGAACGGCTGAGGATTGAGGCAGAACCGGGCAGCAAGCAACAGTTCGCGCTCTTGCGCAAACGCCTGGACGTCATCCCACCGTCGCTGATTCTCGCCCAGGCGGCGAATGAATCTGCCTGGGGCACGTCCCGATTCGCAACCAAGGGCTTCAATCTTTTTGGCCAGTGGTGTTTCTCCAAGGGTTGCGGCCTGGTCCCCCGGGGGCGGGTCGAAGGCGCGAATCACGAAGTGGCGAAGTTTTCCTCCCCCTATCGTTCGGTGCGTGCCTACATTCAAAACCTGAATCGGCATCCGACCTACCAGGAGCTTCGAGACATTCGTCTGGAAGACCGCCGTGGCAACGATCCACTGTCTGGCTATGCCATGGCCGAAGGCTTGCTCGGTTATTCCGAGCGCGGCCAGGACTACGTGGAGGAAATCCGGGCCATGATCCAGTACAACAACCTCAGTTTTTACGATGAGGATTTCCGCGCCGTGATTCGGGATCTCAGCCCCACCCGGCTGCAGCAGCTGGCAACGGCCAACCCGGAGAGCAAACTCCTGCCTGGCCAGACTGAAAGCTCCACGGCATCAGCCGGCGGCTGATCCCTACATTCACTCTCACCATCCAGAGACCATCGGCATGCTCGATTTTTTGCCGGCGCCGCTCAAAGGAACCCTTGCGGCGCTGCTCATCCTTTGCAACACCCTTGTGCTATTTCCCGTGCTGCTGGTTTTTGCTATTGGCAAGCTGGTGCTGCCGATCACTCCAGTCAGAAAAATCTGCACCATCGTGCTCAACCGCATCGCCTACGTCTGGATTGGATTCAACAACCTGCTGATGAACGTGTTGCACCGGGTTGAGTGGGACATTCGAGGAGTCGAGAATCTCAGCCCTGAGCACTGGTACTTTGTCACCTGCAACCACCAGAGCTGGGCCGACATCCCCGCCATTCAATACGTGCTGAACAGCCGCATACCTCTGCTGAAGTTCTTCCTAAAGAAACAGCTGATCTGGGTACCTTTTCTGGGCGTAGCCTGGTGGGCGCTGGACTTTCCCTTCATGCACCGTCACACCAAGGAGCAAATCGCTCGTCGTCCGGAACTCAAGGGCAAAGACGTGGCCGCTACGCAGGCCGCCTGTGAGAAATTCCGGTATACCCCGGTGACGGTCTTCAACTTCATGGAAGGCACCCGGTTCACTCCGGACAAACACCAACGCCAGGGCTCACCCTACCAACACCTGCTGAAGCCCCGTGCCGGTGGCACTGCCTTTGTGCTTCAGGCCATGGGCGAAATCATTCACACCATGCTGGATGTCACCATTGTTTACCCGGATGGCAAAGCCGGTTTCTGGGATTACCTGTGTGGCCGAATCCGGCGGATCGTGATCGAAGTTCGGACCCGGGAGATCCCGAGCCGATTCCTGGGAATGGATTATGAGAACGATCGCCAGATGCGAACCGATTTTCAACGCTGGGTGAGCGAACTCTGGGCCGACAAAGATGCCCGCATCGAGGCCTTGAAAGCCGTCTAAGCCCGCTTCATAGCAGGCCCAGCTCACGGGCCCGGACGATGGCCTGGGTCCGGGACCGAACCTCCAGTTTGGCGTTGATGCGGCGGGCGTGGGTCTTCACGGTGTGCAGCGAAATGTGCAGTTTGTCAGCGATTTCCTGGTTCGATAGCCCTTTTGCGATCAGCTCCAGAACCCCTTGCTCCCGATCACTGATCGGCTCGGCGAGGGTCTCGGCGGAATCAGCAGAGGCTTTGATGCCGTAGAGACGACCCAGAGCATCTTTGAAGGCACCGTCGGGGAATAGGGCAAACGACTTACCCATCAGGTCACGAAGCTCGTTTTGCAGCTCTGCGAACGGGCTGATGAAGTGTTCTCTTGCCGCTTCAGCCACCACCGAAACCAGAATTTTTTGGGCGCCATTGGGCCCTTTTTCATCCTGGGCCAAGACCGCCTCCAGCAGCCGAATGTGCAGCTCCACGCCCCAGGGAATCACCGCGTCATAGCGCGCGCGAATACCGTCGAGGGTTTCCCGGGCATCCGCCATATCGCCACGGGCCAGCGCCACCCGCACCTGCATGCAGTCCAACAGACCCGGCATCATTGGGAACAATTCAGGCACGCAACCGGCTTGCCGATAAGGCTCAAGCTTGGCCACCGCCTGGGCGGCGCTGTCCACCTGATTCTGGGCCAGCCAGCAGCTCGCTTTTAACGCCTCCAGCACCGGGACGAATAAAGCCTCGTCCACCTGCCAGGCGTGCATGGTCCGTTCGGCGCGACCGATCCAGACGAAGGCGTCGTTTAAGCGGCCCGACGCCCGGCACATCAGTACCCGTACCGTCATCGCCAGCAGCATACCCAGATCGCGGGTACGTTCGGCATGACGGCCGCAGTTCACCAACAGGCGATCGGCCTCCTTGGCACGGCCCTGATGCCAGAGCACCAACACCAGGTTCAGTTGCAAGCGGGTCTCGCCGATACGGGCCGGCCGGGCTAGCTCGTGCATGGCCGTGTCCAGGCCGGTGCGTAGCAGTTGTTCGGCGTGCCTGAGTGAGCCCTTACCCAGCTCGATCCGTGCGTGGGCATATACCGCCAAGGCTTCCGAGCCGGAGTCGCCAGCCTCCCGGGCAAGGCGCGCAGCCGCCCGATTCGCCTCCCTGGCTTCCGGGAAACGTCCCGAAGCACAGAGCGCGCTTGAGCGCACCATCTGGGTAACCAATTGGCCCTGGGTGGACAAATCACCGGCGTTTAAAGCCAGGTCGGCCATTTCCAGCGCCGGGCCTACGCGACCTTCACCCCGAAGAATGAAGGCCTTGAGTGCGTATATCCGGGCCTGGTGATCGGCCATGTCAGCGGCTGATAACCCGTCGATCAGTGCCCTGGCCTGACGAAACTGGCCGCCTACGGCGTGGACCCAACCGTAAACAATACGCAGGCGCGCGCTGCGCTCCAGCAACTGACTGGGCAGACTCTTGCGCAGCCTGAGCAGCGAGGCGGTGTCCTGACCTAGCAACAAGGCCTCAGAACCCTCGGAGGCGATGGCAACCACGGCATCGGAATCCCCGGCCAACAACGCGTACTTCAGCGCTTCCGGGAACTGCCCGCGCTCCTCAAACCAGCGGCTGGCCTGGATCATGCGATCGTGGTAACCGGCCAACGCCGGTGCCTTGAGCCATTCCTGCAGCAGCGGGTTCATGCGGTACCAGCGCCCCCTCCCTGCCATGATCTTGAGCGGCAAGCCCTGCTCCATGGCCTGCGATGGCATAAATCCAATTTCGGGCATGACTGGTGCCAGCGCCAGGAAAAACTCGTCGGAGCACAACTCAAGCTCCGCCATGATGCGCAGTGAGCGGCGCTGCGCCGACGTCAGATTGCCCAGCACTGATTCCTTCAGGAAGCACTCAACGCTGTTGGTTTCCTGCACCGGTTTCAGTTCACCCTGACGGACAAGCTCCCGGCGATAGAGCGCCAGCGGTGTCGGCCAGCCCTCGGTAGTGTCGTAGAGGTTGTCGACCGCAACGCTGGTCAATTGATTGGAGTCCAGGAGCTGCTCGTAGAACTCGAACGTCTCGGCACGACTAAACTCAAGCAATTCGCTGCCGACTCGAGCGAAACGATTCTCCAACTCCAGGCCGTGGGTCTCGAATGGCAGCGCCCGGCGGGAGATCAACACCAGCGACAAGTTTGCCGGGAGGTCAGTCATCAACTGCTGGAGCAACGCCACCACGGCCGGATTGCCCAGATTCTGGACATTGTCGAGGATAAGATTACGGGACAGCGGTTCCTGCTGACGCCCAAGTGAAACCAGCATCATGGCCAGAGCATCGGAAAAGCTGGCGCCACTTTGCAGGCTGCTCTCCAGGGTTTCAGGCAGGTCCAGGGCGATGGCAAGCAGAGTCAAGAACCGGGAGGGGGCATTGTCCTGACCGTTCAAGGCCACCCAGCGCAGCCGGTCGGCGCTAATTCCCGCGGCCAGCAAACCGGCGCTTACTGCGTGAGACTTGCCAAAACCACATGGCGCTTCAACAAAGAGCACGCCCCGGGGGACCAGCGCTTCACTGATGAGTTGATCCAGTAGTGGTCGTTTGAGCGCTTCCGATGGCACCGAAGGGGTCTGCAGCCGTTGCCTCAACAGATCCCTGACCAGTTGGCCGCGCTGCAAATTGCTGTTTGCGGACTGGAATTCGTCGTTGGCTGCAAAGCCATCATTGAATGGTTTCACGCACTGCCCCGCTGCAAAACCGGCCAAGAGGAAAGCTTCCTGCGGCCGGAAAAATGGTTCTTTGCACTAACCTTGGTGTAGCGACCGACTCCGGGTACGCCTTTAGTATGACTCGAAGGTTAAACCAATTCGGGGGTGGGCTGCAAAATTTTGACGGGAAAGGATTTTCCGAGGTGGCCGTTTTTTTGACATAAGGACCACAGAATCAGGCTGCAACGGCCGAAAACAAAAACGGCGGGCCCATGGCCCGCCGTTTTCATGCGCTGATCTTCAGCTTATCGAGTACCCGCGCGACGCAGTGCCGCCGGCGTGTAATCCCGAGACTGGCGGTCAGCACCAAACTCGTACGGGTTCTCTTCTTCGTTGGTCAGACCCAGTGCCAGGTAACGACCGGACAGCAGATCGTACAGCACTTCGATGGCGTACCAGGGCACGTCCTGATCGTAGAACTGCATGGCGTGCGCCTCAGCAACCCGCCAAAGCTCGCCACGACCGTCGTAATGGTCGATGACCGATGCCTGCCAGGAGTCCTCGTCGATGAAGAAATCCCGCTGGGCGTAGATGTGACGCTCACCGTCCTTCAGGGTCGCACGCACATGCCACACGCGGTGCAGCTCGTAGCGAGTGAGGTCCTGATTGATGTGGCCGGCCTTGATGATTTCATCGTAGCTCAGGCTAGGATCAACCAGCTGGTAGGAGTTGTAGGGGATGTACATCTCCTTCTTGCCAACCAGCTCCCAGTTGTAGCGATCCGGAGCGCCGTTGTACATGTCGAAGTTGTCAGAGGTACGCATGCCATCGGCCGCGGTACCCGGTCCGTCGTAGGCTACCTGTGGCGCGCGACGTACGCGACGCTGACCGGCGTTGTATACCCACGCCCGACGGGGCTCGGCAACCTGGTCGATGGTTTCGTGAACCAGCAGTACGTTACCGGCGAGACGTGCAGGAGCAGTGATGGCCTGTTTGAAGTAGAACAGAACGTTCGGATCTTCGCTGGGCTCAAAATCCTGCAGCGCGGTCCGCCAAGTGAACTCGTCCTGGAACTTGACCACAGAGTAGGCACCGCCTTCGGTCGGGGTGACCTGCCCCACGTTGCGGGCAACGGAACCGCCGCGGTAGCGGGTGATGTGGTTCCAGATCGCTTCCAGACCGTTCTGCGGAATCGGGAACGGAGTCGCCTCGGTGTAGTTGCCAAGACCGTTACCGTCCTTGATCAGCTCGACCTTGGTCGCGTTGGCCATGGTCTGCTTCTCAACCTCATCCGGATAGGTCGCAGTGCGGTGGGTTTCGTACACCGGCATGAAGTAGTCGTCGTAGCGCTTGATCATGGCAATCTGGCCAGTGGACAGCTTGTCCGCGTACTGGTCGACGTTGCTCTGATCAATGACAAACTTCGGCTCTTCGTTGGCGAACGGGTCGACATAGCGACCGTCGTTCTTGTAGCCCGCCGGAGGAGTGCTCAAGCCGCCATCCCAGGCCGGGATTTCGCCACCATTGCCGGCCTTCTCTGCACCAATCGGTGTCAGGGAGTCGCCCAGCTTGGCCGCCTCTTCGGCAGAAACCGCACCATAGGCCTGACCCGCAAACACACTTGCAGCCAATACACCTGTGGCCAGTAGTTTCTTGTTCAGTTTCATTTAAAGTACCTCGTCAAACGAATTCTTTCCGGTATCAGAACGAGTAGGAAACACTCACTGTGGCGAAATCACGGTCAGTCAACTCGTTATACGGCTTACCGTCGAAAAAGTTGGTGTAACCGATATCGGCAGTAATCTTGTTCTGGTAGATCGCTTCCAGAGAGAGACCAATCGCCTTGCTACCTTCCTGGAATGCACCGCCCGGCTGTGGGCTGTAACCTTCTACATCATGAGACCATGCCAGCTGCGGACGCAAGTTCACGCCAGCAAACACGTTGGGGTAGTCCCATACGAAGCGTGCACGATAGCCCCAGGAGAAATCTGTGGTAAAGCCATCGTTGGTGCAGTAGTTGGTGTTGATGTTAAGCGCTGCTCCGGTCGAACCGCTACCATCACAGGCACCGCCCGGCAGTGTGCCAATACCAAAGTTACCGGAACGTCCGAAGCGACCTTCGTCGTTGTCCGGAAGATCGTGGATGTAAGTGGCACCAAATTCTGTGATCAGTGACAGGCGGCTGGCACCCATAACCTGATCGAAGAACTTGATGAGGGTGAACTGTGCCTGGGACACCTTGAAGCGGTCGTAACCGTCAACAGTCTGACCACTCAAGTCAGCTCCGCCCCGCTCTGCCTCACGCACATCCTGCAGCAAGCTGGCGTTGCCACCGGTTTCCGGGTTCTGCAGCTGCAGACCACCGTAGATCAGCTCAAATGCGCTCCACTGAATCGGCATGTTCGGACGGAAGCTGTATTCTGCGCCCAGCGACCAGCCACCCGGGGTGGTGGTGTTGATGCTGATGCCGTACAGGTCGATGTTCTCCGGGTACTCGATGAAGTACGACGGGAAGGAAACGCCATTGGCAGGATCGTTCACCTGGCCGCTGACGTACGGCAGGCGGCTGTTGTACTTGATGTAGTAGAAGCCCAGCTCGGAGTCGTTCAGCTCAGGCACGTACCAGCGCATGGCAACACCAAACTGATCTCTGGAGTCGGCTTCCTGGTCGCCCAATCGCGGCGCAACCAAACCCTGTGCCAGTGCCTGGGAGTCCGGCAGCTGGCCAGCCAGCAGAACCGGGCCACAGCCATCGGCGGCAAAGTCGTTGGTGGAGAAGAAGGTGCCACAATCATCGGGCTTGACCGGCTCCCAGTCGGCCTGAACGAAGGTCTCGAGGGTAATGTTCTCGGTCACGCCTGCGGAGGCGTAGAACATTTCAACCGGCAGCAATGCGTCCTTCAGTTCCGCACCCGGAGCCCGGAACGCCGGAACGTCCACCGGGTTGATGACGTTGATCCCGCCCTGGATGAAAGTACTTTCACCCCAGCTCAGGACCTGACGACCATAACGCAGGCTCACCGGGGTGTTGCCGAAGTACCAGTCGGAAAAGACGTAGGCGTCCAGCAGCTCGCCACCCGAGGCGTTGTCTTTGGCCTCGTCGTTCAGTTCCCGACGCTGACCAACCGGATCTTCTGCACGCTGCTCGTCCTTCAGTTCGAAGTCGTACCAATAACGACCACGAACCAGACCACCGACTCGGGTCAGGGTGTCACTGTCCACGTCGTAGTTCAGGAACAGCTCACTATTGCCCTTGACCACTTTGGAGTAGGTGTCGCCCTTCTCGAAGTTCAGATTACCGTCGTCGAAGTTGTTAGAGGAGGAACCCTGGTTGGCCCTCGGCTGGCCTGGGGCGTATTCAGGACCCAAGTTACCCGGAGCAATCAGGCGCTTGTCCTGATCCGCCATCCGCCAACCCACACCGGCAGACAGCGTGGTGTTGATCTGAGCTTCAACATCCCCCACGTAAAATGAAACGGCGGCGGCTTGGCCGGACACACCCGCCGCAACTGCTACGGCAAGCGGCAATTTGGTCCAACGCTGCCATTGATGTGTTTTTCTTGTCATTGGAAGGCTACTCCATTGTTGTTCTGAGTCGCTGCTCTGATTATTGGTGTTCACGATGTATTGGAGGCTTCATGCACAGTGCTCGTGATGTTGGCACTATAGCTAACGCTGTCGAGCGCTTTGATCAGTCAAAAGTATGATTTTGCCCTCATACCCCATTTACCAGCGGGTTTACTCGCACCGCATCACTATAGACAACTATTTTGAGAGCAACCACTTTGGGTTAGAGGGATTTTCTCGATTGGGCTGCAGGGAGCAGATACTTCAGGAGGGGATTTCAAGAGGAGGCAGGCGAGCCCAAGCCTGGGCCCGCCCTGGCACACTTAAAGCAGTTCGATCGCCATGGCTGTGGCTTCACCACCGCCAATGCACAGGGCCGCCACACCCTTCTTTTTGCCGTAGCGCTGCAGCGCGTACATCAGGGTGACCAGCAGACGGGAGCCGGTAGAGCCCACCGGGTGCCCCTGAGCACAGGCGCCGCCGTGAACATTAACCTTTTCCGGATCGAGACCCAGCTCACGGATGGGCATCATCGCCACCATCGCGAAGGCTTCGTTGATCTCGAACAGATCCACCTCGTCTTTGCTCCAACCGGTTTTGCCGAGCAGGGTCTCGATCGCGCCGACCGGGGCGCAGGTGAATTCCGCCGGGTGCTGGGACTGGGTGCTGTGGCCGACGATACGCGCCAACGGCTTGAGTCCACGCTTTTCCGCCTCCGATTCGCGCATCAGCACCAGCGCCGAGGCACCATCGGAGATGGAGGAAGCGTTGGCGGCAGTGACGGTGCCGTCCTTGCTGAAGGCCGGACGCAGGCTGGGGATCTTTTCAATGTTGGCATTGAACGGCTGCTCATCATCTTCCACTACGGTGTCACCCTTACGGGATTTAACCGTTACCGGAATGATCTCATCCTTCAGCAGACCTTCCTTGATAGCCTTCTGAGCCCGCTTCAGGGAACTGATAGCGTAGTCGTCCATCTCTTCTCGGGTATAGCCCTTTTTGTCCGCCATTTCCTGGGCAAACGCGCCCATCAGTCGGCCGGTTTCCGCATCTTCCAGACCATCCAGGAACATGTGATCCTGCGCGGTGTCGCCCGGCCCCATGCGGTAGCCTTTGCGAGCCGTCGGTAGAATGTAGGGAGCATTGGACATGCTCTCCATGCCACCGGCAACCATGATGTCGTTGCTACCAGCCTTGATCAGGTCATGGGCGAACATCGCGGCCTTCATACCGGAGCCACACAGCTTGTTGATGGTGGTGGCGCCAGTGTTATCCGGCAATCCGGCCTTGCGCATGGCCTGCCGGGCCGGACCCTGCTTCAGGCCCGCCGGCAGTACGTTACCCATGATCACTTCCTGAACATCGGCCGGCTGCAGACCAGCGCGCTTCACCGCCTCAGCGATGGTGATGGCGCCCAGATCAGGTGCGCTCACCGAAGACAGGCTGCCCTGAAAACCGCCCATAGGGGTACGAACCCCGCTGACAATGACTACGTTATCGTTACTCATACTTGGATCTCTCCGAAAAGTGGATGGCCGACGCGTTGTCAGCCCATCGTTATGATTCAGTGATTCTGAATTCTTTTGTTAACTGTGGGGCCAATCAGCCTATGGCTTATGCGGCGCCTCAAGGTATTCCTGTGACTGCATTTCCAGCAGCCGGGACTCGGTTCTCTCGAACTCAAAGCCTAGGCGCCCACCGGCGTAAAGCTCGGTAATGGGGGCGGCCGCTGACATGATGACTTTCACATTACGATCGTAAAACTCGTCCACCATGTTGATGAACCGGCGGGCCTGATCGTCCTTTTCGCCCCCGAGAATGGGCACGTTGCTGATGATGATGGCGTGGAACTGGCGAGCCAACTCAATGTAATCGTTCTGGCTGCGGGGGCCATCGCACACATCTTTGAAGTCAAACCAGACCACATCGTCGGCGTGGGCCTGGGCGGGAATCTTGCGGCCGTTAATCTCCATGCTCTTGCTGTGCTTGCCGGCTTCCACCGCCAGGGCATCGAAGCTTTTACGCAGGCTGATGTCGGCAGCGTCGTCCAGAGGCGAGTGAAACAGCTCCGCCTGCTCGAGAGTGCGCAGTCGATAGTCGACGCCGCCGTCCACATTCACCACCTCGGTGTGCTTTTTCACCAAAGCGATCGCGGGCAGGAAGCGGGCCCGCTGCAGACCGTCCTTATACAGGCCATCGGGCACGATGTTGGACGTGCACACCAGTGTGACCCCGCGACTGAACAGTCCGTCCATGAGTGTGGCCAGGATCATGGCGTCACCAATGTCCGAAACGAAAAACTCGTCGAAGCAAATCACCCGGACTTCGTCGGCAAATTTCTTGGACACCAGTTCCAGCGGGTTTTTCTCACCTTTCAGAGACTTGAGTTCGTTGTGAACACGCTGCATGAAGCGGTGGAAGTGAACCCGCATCTTGCGATCAAACGGCAGCGACTCGTAAAAGGTATCCATGAGATAGGTCTTGCCGCGGCCCACACCACCCCAGAAGTACAGGCCGGTGACCGGTTCTTCCTTGCCTTTTTTGAGCTTGCGGCGCAGTTTGGCCATGGCCTTGTTGCGCTCACTTTCGGCGTCCACCAGTTTGTCGTACAGTGACTGCAGACGCCGAACCGCATCTTCCTGGGCAGAGTCCTTCTGGAAATCCGGGCGTTCAAGATCCTTCTGGTAGCGTTCCCATGGAGTCAGGTTCACACTGGCATCGGAGGACTTGGAGTCTGTCATTGAGAGGTTCCCAGGGTTTTGTCGTAAAAATTGGGCGCGGTATTGTCGCGCATTTCGTGCTCATTCGCCACGTTGAGCAATTTCAAAGCAATACGACGATTGGCTCAGGATAGAATCATGGGCTGATCCGGGTTCCAGCGTTATACTCGTTTAACGTGCGAGGCTAATTTCCAGGTAAAAGGACGACACAGCATATGACAAACCTGATTCTGGCAGCGATTGCCGCTTTGATCGTGGGCATCGTCATCGGGGTATTCGTTGGCCGCTCCGGGCAAGGTACCACGCTCAGACAGCGCCGGGCGGAACAACAAATCGAGGAATTGAGAAGCGAGTACACCCGCTACCAGGCCCAGGTGAACGAGCACTTCATGGAGTCATCTCACCTTCTTCGGCGCTTCAATGACGCCTATCGAGACGTCAACCAGCACATGGCCCGCGGCGCGAACCGGCTGTGCAATGATGAAGAGTGGATGGAAGAGCTGACTCAGGAAACCTCCCGGAAACGCCTGGAGGAAGTCAGTGAGGACGGCGCCGAGCCGCCCCGGGACTATGCCCCTAAAACCGACCCGAAAGCCAAGGGCACTCTGGCCGAAGACTTCGGCCTGCCTAAGAAAGAGAAGGCCTGACGCCCCTCTACCTGCCTGTCACACCGGGTTGTCGCAATCGATGAAGCGATGCGTCAACCCGAACTCCTTTGCCAACGCCTCGCCCAGAGCACGCACCCCGTACCGTTCCGTTGCATGGTGACCCGCGGCGTAATAGTAGATGCCGCATTCACGGGCAGTATGGGTAGTCGGCTCTGAAATCTCACCACTGACAAATGCATCAAGGCCCGCGTCCAGTGCGGTATTGATAAAGCCCTGCGCGGCACCCGTGCACCAGCCAACACGACGAATCTGGGACTTACCCTCACCGACTAGAAGCGGCTCCCGGTGCAGACGCTCCGTGATTCGGAAGCCAAATTGCTCCGGCGTCATGGACTCCGGCAACTCACCCTCCCATACCAGACCGCCCAATGGTCTCGGATTCTCGATACCCAGCACGTCCGCCAACTGGCGGTTGTTGCCGTATTCCGGATGATCATCCAGTGGCAGATGGTAGGCGGCCAGGTTGATATCTTTTTCCAGCAGGGTCTTCAGCCGCTCCCGCTTCATGCCGCGAATGCGCTGGTCTTCCCCTTTCCAGAAATAACCGTGATGCACCAGAATCATGTCAGCGTCGGCCTCGATGGCGGCATCTATTAATGCCTGCGATGCAGTCACGCCGGTCACTAGGGTAAAAACCTCGTCCTTGCCTTCGACTTGAAGACCGTTCGGACAATAATCCTGAAAATTCTCAGGCTGGAGCCACTCGGCGATTTTTTGAACGATGTCGTTGCGGTTAGCCATGCCATTACTCCGTTTCGACTATGCCGAAAAGGTCAGCCGGCGTTGCCGGGATGACCTTTCGG
>JBPEXK010000037.1:0-1685 GCA_052031745.1 Marinobacter sp.
TGGCCCCGGGTCATGATGTCAGCCGCCAGAATAAACATGGGCACCGCAATCAGCGAGGCTGGCCGGATGCCGCCCATCATTTGCTGAACGAAAGTGCCCATCTGGCCGAAACCATCGAACATCATTACAAAGCCGAACACCGCAGCGGTGATCAGCGGCACCATCATCGGGAAGCCGAGCAGCAACAACCCGATCATGATCAACATCATTGTAGTTGCCATGTTTCTCTTTCCTTACCTGGTTTCAGCTGCGTGGTTCATACTTCCGATTCAGTGTCGTGGTAGCCGTCAATCACCCCGGTCGACAGGTACACGTCCTTGCTGGTCAGGTTCTTGACGGCGGTCAAAAAGTACTGGATGCCGGTAATGGCGAAGCCCACCGGTACCCAAACGTAGATCCACCAGATTTCGAAACCGAGTGCCGGCAGGATTCGGCCGCGACTGTAGAGAGTCTCGACGTAACCGAATGAGTGATAGCAAAGAAAAAACATGACCACGGAGGTGAACAGGGCAATCAGGATCATCAGCACCTTGCGGCCTTTGGCCGGAACGGCGTCGTACACCGCGGACATGCGGATGTGACGACCGTGGCGGGCGGCGTAGCCGATGCCAGCAAAGGTGATCAGGATGATGAGGATCCGGTTAATCTCGCCGGAGAAGAACAGACCTTCGCCAAACACGAAACGTGCGACGACGTTCACGCAGGTGTTGATGGCCATCAGGATAACCCCGAGTGCCAGCATCACCGCTTCAACCTTGCTGATCCAGACATCAATCGTGCCCAGAAAGCCGGGTAGGCCGGATTCGTAGGTGCCGGTGTCGTCTTCCAGATCCGGGGAGTTCTCGGACATGCAGTCTGCTCCAGAACTTGCTGCTCCCGGCCGGTAGGAGATCCCCGGCGGGGCGGGGTTAAGAGAAAAACCCGCCGGCAGGCGCCGGCGGGCGCTGATCATTCAGATCAGTTGCTTTGTACTTCTTTCAGGTCTTCCTTGAACTGGTTCAGCAGCTCTTTGCCGCTGTCGCCAGTCATCTCGATGAACTTCTTTTCCACCTGAGGTGCGCGCTCCTTGAAGGCGGCAATCTGCTCGTCGTTAAGACGGGTCACGGTCACTTCGTCGGAGGCCTTCTGGATTTTCGCCAGGGCTTCGTCAGCCAGACCGTCGATGTGCTTGATGATTTCCTCGAAGGCGTAGTCCGCGGCCATCTGCACCAGTTCCTTGTCCTGCGGTGCCAGGTCCTCGTAGAAGCTCTTGTTGGCCATCATCGCGGTGGTGAACCAGCCGTGGCTGGTGAAGACCAGGTTCGGGGACACTTCGTACAGGCCGCCGGACTCGATCCAGAAGATCGGGTTTTCCTGACCC
This sequence comes from Marinobacter sp., assembly GCA_052031745.1. Lineage (GTDB taxonomy): Bacteria > Pseudomonadota > Gammaproteobacteria > Pseudomonadales > Oleiphilaceae > Marinobacter. The sequence goes on from JBPEXK010000037.1 coordinate 1,361, forward strand.
TGGATCATGTTGGTCTGCAGGGCACCGTAGACCTCACCCCAGGGCAGAGGCGTCGGGGTCGCACCGAAGGCGGCGTAGGTCTCGGACAGCAGCGGGTTGGTCATGACCCGGATCTTCTTGTTGCTGAAGTCCTCAGGCTTGGTCACCGGCTCGTCCACGGTCACCACCATCTCGCCTTCCGGGTACATCTTGAGCAGTTCCAGCCCCTTGTCGGCGTACAGCTCCGGGAAGTCCTCGTTGATCGCTTCACTTTCCCGGAAGAACTTGATGACCGTGTTCATGTCGGTCGGCATCAGGTAGGGAATGAAGAAGATCTGGGCTTCCG
>JBPEXK010000377.1:0-4590 GCA_052031745.1 Marinobacter sp.
GCCTTCACAAATTCAACGATGCGTTTCGCCGCCTCGACACACTCCTCCAGCGGCGCAACCAGCGCCATGCGTACCCGGTTTTCCCCGGGGTTGTGGCCGTTCACGGTGCGGGAGAGGTAGCGGCCAGGCAGTACATGCACGTTCTGCTGGGCGGACAGTTCCCGGGCAAAGGTTTCATCATCCATGGGCGTGACCGGCCACAGATAAAACCCGGCGTCGGGGAAATCCACATCCATCACCTCACGCAGGATGGGCACCACCGCTTCGAACTTGGCTCGATAGGCGGCCCGGTTCTCTACCACGTGGTCTTCATCCTGCCAAGCGGCGATGCTCGCCAGCTGGTTGTGGATCGGCATGGCGCAGCCGTGATAGGTGCGGTACTTCAGATAGCCCTTGAGGATCGCGGCATCGCCGGCCACAAAACCGGAGCGCAGCCCCGGTAAGTTGCTGCGCTTGGACAGGCTGTGGAACACGATGCAGCGGGCAAAATCGTGGCGGCCGATGGCGGCGCAGGTCTGCAACAGACCCTCGGGTGGCTGGGATTCGTCCGGATAGAGTTCCGAATAGCATTCATCGGAGGCCACGATGAAGTCGTGCTTGTCCGCCAGTTCGATCACCTTTACCAGGGTTTCCCGAGGCATGACCGAGCCGCTTGGATTGCCGGGGGAACACAGGAACAAGATCTGGCAATCGTCCCAGACCGAATCCGGGACGGCGTCGAAATCGGGGATGAAACCGTTGGAGCCATCGCAGGGCAGGTACACCGGGTCGGCCCCGGCCAAGAAGGCCGCGCCTTCATACACCTGGTAAAACGGATTCGGGCTGACCACTTTGGCCGAGCCGTGGGCTTCAACAACGGACTGAACCAGGGAAAAAATGCCTTCCCGGGTTCCGTTCACCGGCACCACATTGTGCGCCGGGCTCAAACTGTCCTGCGCCAGATCGAAGCGGCGGGTCGCCCAGTTGGCGATGGCCGCTCGCAGGTCGTCGCTGCCTTTGGTGGTCGGGTAGTTGGCAAGCTTATCGAGATTATCGGCGATCACCTGTTTCACGAATTCCGGCGACGGATGCTTGGGTTCGCCGATGCCGAGTGAGATGGGGCGAAGGTGCGCCGGTGTGGTGATGTCTGCTTTCAGCTTGGCCAGTTTCTCGAATGGATACGGATGGAGTCTGTCCAGGTTGGGATTCATTGAATATCGTCCAGCATTTTACAGAGGTCTTGCTGCAGCTCATGGCAGATGGCCGGGTCCCGTAGCGGTTCGCCCTGTTCATCGGTGACAAAGAACACGTCCTCCACGCGCTCGCCAAGGGTCGCGATCTTGGCATTGGTGAGGCGTACCCGATGATCCAGAAGCACCTGCCCAATGCGGGCAAGCAGCCCTGGGCGGTCCGGTGTAATCACTTCCATGACGGTGCGCTGATTGATGGTGTCGTTAGAGAAGGTCACTTCGGTGGGAAACGCGAAGTGCTTCAATTGCCGGGGCGTGCGCCGATGGATGATGTCGGGGTAATCCTCTGGATCATCCAGTTCCTCGATCAGACGCTTGCGTACGCGGTCCTTGCGGGCCGGATCGGTTCCCAGGGGCTGGCCTTTTTCATCCAGCACCACGTAAGAGCTGATCGAGTAGGGACCCTCGCTGGAGCTGATGCGCGCGTCCACGATGTTGAGGTTCAACTGTTCCAGTACCGCGGTGGTGGCGGCAAACAGCGCTACCCGGTCTTTCATGTAGATGATGATCTGGGAGTAGCCATCGGTTGGGCCACCGCGCGTGTCGCGAATCAGCACCAGCGGATCGGGGTTGTCACCGTGGCGGATGATGGCCGCGGTTTGCCAGGCGATGTCGACGGTGGAGTCCTGCAGGAAGTAGTCCTCGTCCACCGTGTCCCAGATGCGGTCGATCTGCTCGTCCGTCATGTTCTGGGCCCTCAGGATTTCCCTGGCTTCCGACTGCGTGGCGCTGACCCACTCGTGGCGCTTGATCGGCGTTTCGGTACCCCGGCGCAGCGCTCGCTTGGCCTCGATGTAGAGCTGACGCAACAGGGAGGCGCGCCAGGTGTTCCAGAGTTTCGGGTTGGTGGCGCTGATGTCGCACACGGTCAGGACATAGAGGTAATCCAGATGCGCCTGACTCGGCACCGCCTGAGCAAAGTTATGGATAATGTCCGGGTCGGAAATGTCCTTGCGCTGGGCGGTCATGGACATCAGCAGGTGATTCTCCACCAGCCAGGACACCAGCTTGGTGTCGCGTTCGCTCAGGTGATGACGTTGGCAAAAGGCCTCGGCATCAATGGCGCCCAGCTCCGAGTGATCGCCGCCCCGGCCTTTGGCGACATCGTGGTAGATGCCGGCAATGAACAGGGTTTCCAGTTTGGGCAGTCGGTGAATCAGGCGAGAAGCGAGCGGGTATTCGGTGCGGGCTTCGGCACTGTTCAGCCGTACCATATTGCGGATCACCCGCATGGTGTGGGCGTCGACGGTGTAGATATGGAAGAGGTCGTGCTGCATCTGACCAATGATCTGGCCAAACTCGGGCAGGTAACGGCCCAGCACGTTGTACTTCTTCATGGCCGACAGGGTCTGGTCCAGGGCGTGCGGGGTCCGCAGTAGTTCCATGAACAGGGTGGTCACCGCCAGGTCGGACCGGAAGGCATCGTCGATCAGGTGCCGGTGCGCCCGCAATGAGCGGATGGTGGTGGCCCGGATGCCCTTGATCTCAGGGTGCTGCGCCATCAACACGAAAATTTCCATGATGGCGTAGGGCGCGTAGGCAAAGACCTGGTTGTTGACCGCTTCAATGTAGCGGTTGCGCACCTGGAAACGCTTGTTCAGGGGCTGGATGTCGTCTTCGGTGCCTGTGCCGAGGATGGCCTCGTCGTAGTACTGCAGGATGACGTCGGTCAGCTCCGCCAGGGCTAGTACGGTCCGGTAGTAGGACTGCATCATCAGCTCGACGCCCAGACGCTTGCCTTCGTCGCGGTAACCGAGCATCTGGGCCAGGGCGCGCTGGTGGTCAAACAGCAGGCGGTTCTCATTGCGGTCGGCCAGCAGCTGCAGGCCATAGCGCAGCTGCCAGAGGAAGGTCTCACCCTGATACAGGATCTGGTGCTCCTCCTCGGTCAGGATGCTGAACCGGGTCAGGTCGGCGATGTTCTGTAGGCCGAAGTGGCGTTTGGTGATCCAGCCGATGGTCTGGATGTCGCGCAGGGCGCCAGGCGAGCCTTTCACATTGGGCTCCAGATTGTATTCGGTGTCGCCGTATTTGTCGTGGCGATCCCGCTGCTCCTGGCGTTTGGCGATGAAGTAATCCCGGTCGGTGCTGACGCCGTCGGCGTATACCTGGTTGCTCAGCTCGTTTCTCAACTCGTCCGGGCCCGCAATGGTGCGAGTCTCTAGCAGGTTGGTGAGGATGGTGATGTCCTCGCGAGCCGCGCTCTTGCTCTCTTCGATGCTGCGAACGCTGTGGCCAATGTCGAGTTTCAGGTCCCAGAGCAGGGTGACAAAAGCGCCCAGGTCCTCTTGCCAGCTTTCCTCGATGCCGTCCCGGGTGAGAATCAGCAGATCGATGTCTGAATGGGGGTGCAGCTCGCCGCGGCCGTAGCCGCCCACGGCGATCAGCGCGATGTCGGGGGAAGTGGCGAATGGATAGCGGTTCCAGATCAGTCGCAGGACCGTGTCAACGGTGTTAGCGCGGGCATGCACCAGCGCCCGGACATCCGCGCCCTGGCGGAAGGCTTCCGCATCGGCGTTAAAGCGCTCCTGCAACAGGGCGCGGGCCGCCGACACCGGCGAAGTGTCGTTGCTGATGCGGGCCTCAAGTTCACTTAGGTCCACTTAAAAGGACTCTTCCGCTCGTTTGGTAAGAACCTCGTAGCCGTCTGCGGTAACCAGGATGGTGTGCTCCCACTGGGCCGACAGCTTGTGGTCCTTGGTGACCACCGTCCAGCCGTCGGGCAGGAGCTTGGTCTGGTACTTGCCCTGATTGATCATCGGCTCGATGGTGAAGGTCATGCCTTCCTGCAGTTCCATGCCGGTGCCGGGTTTGCCGTAATGCATCACCTGAGGCTCTTCGTGAAACACCTTGCCGATGCCGTGGCCGCAGTAGTCTCGGACCACCGAGTAACGGTGTTTCTCCGCGTGTTGCTGGATTACGTGGCCGATGTCGCCCAGGCGGGTGCCGGGCTTCACCAGTTCGATCCCTTTATAGAGGCATTCCTGGGTGATCTTGATCAGTCGCTCGCTGCCGGGCTTAGGTTTGCCCACCACCCACATCTTACTGGTATCACCGTGGTACTCGTCTTTGATGACGGTGACATCGATATTGATGATGTCGCCGTCCTTGAGCACCTTCTTCTCGGAGGGGATGCCGTGGCAGATCACATGGTTCACCGAAGTACAGATCGACTTCGGGAACCCTTTGTAGTTAAGGGGAGCCGGGATCGCCTTCTGCTCATTCACGATGTAATCGTGGCAGATGCGGTCAATCTCTTCGGTGCTGATGCCTGGCTTGATGTGTTCGCCAATCATCTCGAGCACTTCGGCGGCCAGTCGGCCAGCCACGCGCATTTTTTCGATTTCTTCCGGAGTCTTGA
>JBPEXK010000378.1:0-2536 GCA_052031745.1 Marinobacter sp.
CAGATCCTGTCCAGCCCAAGGATTTCCACGGTCAACAATCAGAAGGCCGTGATCAAGGTGGGCACCGATGAGTTCTTCGTCACCGACATCGACTTCGACGACGACAACTCTACCGTTACCGGTGCCGACAGCACCTCCACCTCGGTCGAGCTGACGCCGTTCTTCTCCGGCATTTCCCTGGACGTGACTCCGCAGATTTCCGAGTCCGGCAGCATCACCCTGCACGTGCACCCGTCGGTGAGCGAGGTGGACGATCAGAACAAGGTGATCACCATTGGCGAGCGCGACGTCACCCTGCCGCTGGCGATCAGCACCGTGCGTGAAACCGACAGCGTGATCCGGGCCGAGAGTGGCCAGATTGTGGTGATCGGTGGCCTGATCCAGAACAGCAGCGAAGACACCAATTCCGCCGTGCCCTTCTTCAGCGATATTCCGGTGGTGGGTGAACTCTTCAAGCAGCGCCGGTTCCAGTCCCGCAAAAGCGAGCTGGTGATCCTGTTGCGCCCGGTGGTGGCTGAGCCGGCCCAGATCAACGCCGACATCGCGGCCAGCCGTGAGCGTATGAACGTGCTGCGCGAGCTGCTGCAGTCGTCCAAATCTGTGACCCCGGAACCGGAGAAAGCCAGTCGCTAGCATGTACGAAGCCCATTTCGGACTGCAGGAAGCACCGTTCGCATTGACGCCCAACACCCGTTACTTTCTGCGGGCACCCAGCCATGGTGATGCGCTGGAGTTGCTGCTGGTGGCGCTGAAGGAGCGTGAAGGATTCATCAAGATCACCGGGGAAGTGGGCACCGGCAAAACCCTGCTGTGCCGGCTGCTGCTCAATGAGTTGGAGCAGTCCGCCCATACCGCTTACATTCCCAATCCGCACCTGGACCCTGACACCCTGTACGCGGCGGTGGCGGAAGAGCTGGGCGTGGATGTGTCCGCCTGCACCAACACCCATCAAATTCTCAAGGCGCTGAACGAAACGCTGATCGAATTGGCTATGGCGCAAAAGCAGGTGGTGCTGGTAATCGACGAAGCCCAGGCCATGCCGGAGCCGACCATCGAGGCCTTGCGGCTGCTGACCAATCTGGAAACCGAAAGCGTTCGGTTGTTGCAGGTTGTTCTGTTTGGTCAGCCGGAGCTGGACGCGCTGCTGCGGAAAGAGAGCCTGCGCCAGCTGCGTCAACGTATCACCTTTCATTACCGACTGTCCCCACTGGACAAGCGATCGGTCGCTCAGTATCTACGCCACCGTGTGGCCCAAGCCGGCTACAACGGCGGCGATCTGTTCTCGGCGCCCGCGCTGCGGCTGATCAGCCGGTCATCCGGTGGCATACCCCGGCTGGTCAACATCCTGGCCCACAAGGCCATGCTGTCGGCCTGGGGCGTCGGAGACCGTCAGGTCGGCCGTCGGCACGTGGCCCGGGCCATTCGCGATACCGAAAGCGTAGACTTTCCCGGTTTGCTGGCGAGGTGGTTATGAGTCTGCTGAACGATGCCCTGCGCGCGGCGGAGCAGCGCCAGAATCGACCGAATGTTGCCGGGGCTTACACCGGCCAGGGTCAGCCGGCGGAAACGCCGCGACGCTGGATCGTGCCGGTTTTGGCGCTTTTGCTGATCGCGGCGGTGGCCGTGGCCGTTTACGGCCTGTTCTTCCGCGCCCAGGTCGCGACGGTGCAAGCTAGTGCCCCAGTCGAGAGCGAATCGGCCCGAACTGCCGTGCCTAAGCCTGAGGCAGAAGCGGTGGCACCGGATACTGTTTCTACAGCATTGGAGCCTGCAATCACGGCCCAATCGTCGTCCAAGCCAAAGCCAGCGCCCGTTGCGCAGGCGGAACCTGACGCACAATCTAAGCCATCAGATCAGCCCGCACTTGAAACACAGCCCGAGCCCGAGGAAAAAACAGAGCAACACTCGGCGGAGGTTAGCGTTGCCGCGCCAGAAACCAGTGGCGAAACGATCAAGGCCACACAGCCTTTGCCGACCGAGCCGCGCCCGGAACCGACCCCGACACCCGCTGATGCCGAACAGGCAACGCCGACCGCCCAGGTCGCGGTGACCAAGCCCGAAGCCGAGGCGCCGGCAGTAAAGCAGGTGCGGGAAACCCCAGCCACCATTGACCGTCGCGTCAGCCGGGACATCGCCCGGTTGCTGCGGGCCGGCGAAGCCCGGCAGGCCGAGCAGGCATTGAGGAATCTGCTGTCGGCACAGGCGGCGCCCCTGAGCCGCGAGGCCTACGCCCGGGCAATGCTGTTGCAGGATACCCCGGAGCGAGCGCTGCCCTGGGTTTCTGGTGCCGAAGCCGAGGCCTATCCGGCACTGCGATTGCTGCACGCCAGGGCGCTGCTTGCCACGGGCCGGCTCAAAGAGGCGGTGAAAACCCTGAACCGGGACGTGCCGCCGGTAGTCCAGAACACGGAATACCGGATCACCTTGGCAACGCTGCTGCAGCAGGCCGGACAGAACATTGAGGCCGCTCGCCACTGGTCGGCGCTGATTGCCGTTGATGACAGCCGCCCGGCCTGGTGGGTGGGCCTGGCCATAG
>JBPEXK010000379.1:0-2646 GCA_052031745.1 Marinobacter sp.
CGCGAGCCCTCCGGCATGACCATCATCTCGAAGAGGAAACCTTTGGGCAGGGCCTGGGCCTCCTGTTTCACGGTGTCGTCCACTTCGCTCACCGCTTGCAGGGCCCGCCCCATGACCTGGAACATCAGCTCCACGTACAGGCGCCGTGCCTGGAACATCATTGGTTGGATACGTTTCGCCAGCATTGCCGTCATCCACTTGTTGTTGGTGTACTTTGATTTTTAGAGTTATTGCTCTAAAAGTCAATGTGGCGATGACGGCAATCGCGCGTCAGACCGGCAAATTCGTTGTCGAGTGCCTGGCTCAGTTTCTCAGCGCTTCCAGTTTTCGCTGGGCTTCCTTGGCGGCTTCGCCGCCGGCTTCCGCGGCTTTCGAATAATAGGCAATGGCGTCGTCCCGGCGGTTCTGTTTCACGGCAATGTCGCCGAGTCGTAAAAACGCGATGGAGGTGGGCACCACTTCGTTGGCCTTGACCAGATTGTCCCGGGCCTTATCCAGGTTGTTCAGCGCCAGGGCATTGAGGCCGTTGTATAGCCGATACACGAACATTTCCGGGTACAGGGACACCGCTTTCTCGAAATCGGTAGATGCCCGCTCGGGCTTTTCCTGGGCCTGGTAGATGCGACCGCGCAGGGTGTAGAACATGGCCTCATCCGGAGCCAGCTTGATGGCCTGGTCGATTTTTTTCAGGGCCCCATCGTAGTTTTCTTCCGACGCCAGTTTGCGGGCTTCGTCATGGGCGTCGTACGCAGGTTGCAGCTTGCGCAGGGTGGCCATTTTGCGTTCGTACACGTCCTCGCCACGGTAGCCGCCGGCACCAATCTTATCCACCAGCTCCTTGTTTCGCTGCACCCGTTTCGCCGAGGGCGGGTGGGTGGCGAACAGGCCCTGCACGAAGTTGCTGTCCCGGCCCTCGGACAATTCCAGGAACAGTTGTTGCAGCTCGACCGCGGCGGTGGGATCGTAGCCGGCCTCGTCCATGTATTTGATGCCGTAGTAGTCCGATTCCAGCTCATCGGATTGGCTGTACTGGGCCAGCGCCAACTGGGCGCCCAGCGCCGCGCCACCCATGAGCACGCCGGCCCATTCGTTGTCCGACAGGGCAAAGCCCAAACCAGCCACGCCGGCACTGATCAGCATGCCCTGCTGCATGCGCTGCACGCTGTGCCGGGCCGCCGCGTGCACAATCTCGTGGCCAAGCACCGAGGCCAGTTGGGCCTCGTCGTCCAGTTTGGTCAGCAGTCCGCGGTTGATGGCGATCTTGCCACCGGGCAGAGCCCAGGCATTGGGCACGCTGCTGTTCAACACCACAAACTCGTAGGGCAGGTCAGGCCGGTCGCTGACCTTGGCGAGCTTCTGGCCCACCTCGCTGACGTACAGATTCAATTCCGGGTCCAGGTAGAAGCGGCCACCCTGGGTTTGCTGGGTCGGCTCGTACTGCTCGGCACCCATGGACAGTTCCTGATTTTCCGGAATCAACGACAACTGCTTTTCGCCGGTAACGGGGTTCACCGAGCACCCGGTGAGCGAGAGCGCCACCACCAGTGGGGTGAGGCAGCGTTTCAACAAAGAATGATTCACAGGAAACTCCCTTTTTAAATGGCTCCGGGGCGGCGGGCATGGCCGAATCCTGGCTTTTGCCGCCCTACCTAATAGCTACATCATTGCATGGCTTTGCGGCCCTGAAAATCCCCAGCTGTTCTGGTGGGTCCGAAGCCCTTAGCGTATTATAAGTGTCTGTTCCCGCAACGTTTGATTCCGCATCCACCACCGAAGGGCGTCAATGGGTAATATTCTCGAAGTGCTTGCACTGCTCTGGTTTCTGACCTGTTGGCTCGGCTACACCCTGTATTCCCGTCGACGGGCCAAAGACCGGGCGTGCCTGTCCAATACCCTGGATCTGTATCGGGAAGACTGGATGCGGGTGATGCTGAGGCGGGAGAACCGCATCGCCGATGCCTCGGTGGTCGGAAACCTTGAACGGAACGGGGCGTTTTTTGCCTCCAGCTGCCTGCTGATTCTGGCCGGTATCATTACCGCCCTTGGCTACACTCAGGAAGTGATGGAGGTGTTCAGCACCCTGCCATTCGGAACCCTGCCCAGCCGCGAAATCTGGGAAATGCGGATGGTGCTGTTGCTGGTGGTGTTCATCTACGCCTTCTTTAAATTTACCTGGTCGATGCGCATGTACAATTTCGTATCGGTGATGGTGGGCAGCGCGCCGCCGCCGGATGACACCAAAACCAGCCCGGCCGGGCGCGAGGCCTTTGCCCGCAGTGCCGGCAATATCTGCAACCTGGCGGGTGATGCCTTCAACCTCGGGCTGCGCTCCTATTATTACGCCTTGGCGGTGGTTGGCTGGTTCATCCACCCCCTGGTGTTCATTGGCGCGTCCACCCTGGTGGTTGTGGTCCTGTACCGGCGAGAGTTTCATTCCGATGCACTCACGGCCCTGCGCTCGGGCAAAGTGTTCGAGGAATCAGCGCCGGTCAAAGCCGATAAGACCGCCAATTAAATTTTCGATTCACAGGTTTGTTCTGCATGAACGATGACATCCGACTGGACCGGGTCAGCCGGTTTATTGACACACTGAAGCAGGCCAAGGAGTTGGGCCTTTCGGTGATTGACGCCAGGGAAGGGCAATTG
>JBPEXK010000380.1:0-4815 GCA_052031745.1 Marinobacter sp.
TTGCCACGGCGCCAGCCGTGCAGTTTTTCCAGCAGATTCAGCACACCCTGGGGCGCGTGCGCCCGCTTCCATTCCCCGGCGGCGTACTTGGCCGACTCGTTCCAGGTCGGGTAGGGATGGACGGTACCCAGAATCTTGTTCAGACCCAGGCCATGCTTCATGGCCAGGGTAAATTCCGCGAGAATTTCCCCCGCGTGGGTGCCGACCACCACCGCGCCCAGGATCTTGTCCTTGCCGGGCGGGGTCAGCACCTTGATAAAGCCGTGATCGGCGCTCTCGGCGATGGCCCGATCCAGATCGTCCAGGCCGTAGCGGGTGACCTCGTAGGCCACGCCCTGCTCTTTGGCCTCGGTCTCACTCAGGCCAACCCGGGCCACCTCCGGCGAGGTGAAGGTGACCCAGGGCATGACCCGGTAATCGACCTGGAACCGCTTGAACTGACCGAACAGGCCGTTAACCGCGGCGTACCAGGCCTGATGCGCGGCGGCGTGGGTAAACTGATAGGGGCCGGCGACGTCGCCACAGGCAAACACGTTCGGGTAGCGCAGGCTCATGTCCTCTTCCACCGGCACGGTACCATTGGGCAGAGTCTCGACGCCGATCTTGTCCAGGCCCAGGTTACGGGTGTTGGCGGCACGACCGACCGCCACCAGCACCTGGTCAAACGGGATTCGCACCCGTTCGCCCTGATGTTCGCAGTACACAACCTTCTCGCCGTCTTCGATGGCGAATTCCTTGGCCGCATGCCCGAGGCGCACGTCGATGCCGTCGTGCTCGAACTGGCGCTTGATCAGCTCGGACACGTCCGGGTCCTCTTTCATCAGCAGCCGATCTGCCATCTCCACCTGGGTCACCTTGCTGCCCAGGCGGGCAAAGGCGTGCGCCAGCTCCGAGCCGATCGGCCCGCCACCCAGCACCAGCAAGCGTTCGGGCTGAGTGTCGAGATCCCAGAGGTTGTCGGAATTCAGCGGCTCCATGTCCGCCAGCCCCGGGATCGGCGGCATCGCCGGCTTGCCACCGGTGGCGACCACTATGCTGCGGGCGGTCAGGCGTTCGGTGCGACCGTCGTTGTGGACAACTTCCAGCTCCCAGGGGGATACGAAACTGGCCCGGCCAGAGATGCAGTCGACCCCCAGTTTTCGATAGCGTTCCGGCGAATCGTGGGGTTCGACCTGGGCAATGACCTTATGCACCCGGTCCATGATGGACTTGAACGAGCCCTTCACCGGCACTGACTCCAACCCGTAGCGGTTGGCGTGGCGCAGGGTGTCGGCGGCCTTGGCGCTGCGGATCAGGGCCTTGGACGGCACGCAGCCGGTGTTCAGGCAGTCACCACCCATCTTGTGCTGTTCGATCAACGCCACCTTGGCCTTCACCGCCGCCGCGATGTAGGCGGATACCAGACCGGCGGAGCCACCGCCAATCACCAGTAGGTTGTAGTCGAACGACGCCGGTTTCTGCCAGCCGGCGTAGACCCGACGACGGCGGATGATGCCCACCACGAACTTGGCGATCAGCGGGAACAGCCCGAGCAAGGCGAAGGACAGCAGCAAATCGGCGGACACTATGTCGCCGGTGGACTGGATCTGCGCCAGCTGGGTGCCGGCGTTTACGTACACGAAGGTGCCCGGCAGCATCGCCGCCCAGCTCACCAGCGCGTAGGTGCGCAGCTTCATGGCGGTCAGGCCCATGGCCAGGTTGATCAGGAAGAACGGGAATACCGGCACCAGACGCAGGGTGGCCAGGTAGAAGGCGCCGTCTTTCTCGATGCCCCGGTCCATGCGCGCCACGGTGCTGGCGTACTTTTTCCGCAGCGTATCCCGGGCCAGGAACCGGGCCACCAGGAACGCGATGGAGGCGCCGATGGTGGAGGCGATGGACACCGCCGCCAGGCCGTAAACGTTGCCGAAGAAGGCACCCCCGGCCAGGGTCATGATCGCAGCACCGGGCAGTGACAGGGCAGTCACCGCAATGTACAGGGCCATGTAACCGCCCACCGCGAGCCAGGCGTTATCGGCAATCCAGGCATCGAGACTCTGCTGATGGGTTTTCAGGGCCTCAAGGGTCAGGTAGTTCTGCGCCCCGCTGGCAAAAAAGGCCACCACAACCGCCAGGATGACCAGCACCATCAGCCATTTTTTCGCATTCATCGCATCGTTCCTTGTTCCGCATTGATGTTCGGCATTGCTTACGTCACCGACCCGAAAGGGGAGCGGTTGTTACAGCAGTCCCCAAAAAAAGTTCCCGTGTCGTGGTCAGTTGGCTTAGGTACAGGGTACGTGAGTCGGCGTCGTTAAAGGTCACAAATTGATAACAATCCGCTCAAAAATCACGATCCTGATCTAAGCTTGAGGTCATCTTCCGTATTCTGCCACTGGCCGGGGAACCTGAAGCCCGGATCCCGGACCAACGGCTGAACATCCACCAAACGGCAGGGTAGGTACGTGAACCCGCACCCGAATTTTGACGAACACGCGCTGGTCGACGCCTTGAAGCGGGGCGAGCAGGCCGCCTACAGCCAGGCGGTGTCGACCTACACCGCAGGCATGATGGCGGTGGCGCGCTACTACCTGGACGCCAGCAGCGCCGAGGAAGTGGTGCAGGATTGCTGGGTCACGGTAATCGATGCCATCGGCCGGTTTGAGGGCCGCTCGGGCCTGAAAACCTGGCTGCATCGGATCGTCGCCAATCGCTGCAAGAACAAACTAAGAACCAGCCAGCGGGAAATCCCCACCGACTTTTCCGAGCGCCTGGAACCGGAGTTGGACCGCCGTTTCAACGCCGCCGGGCGTTGGGCCACCCCGCCGAAACTGCGCTTCGACGATTCCGCCGACGTGCTGCTGGAAAACGGTGCCCTGAGCGACTGCCTCGACAAACACCTGGGGCATTTGCCGGAGCATCAGCGCTCGGCCCTGATCCTGTACGAAGCCCACCAGCACAAATCCGACGACGTGTGTAACATTCTGGACGTCAGCGCCTCTAACCTGCGGGTTATGCTTCACCGTGCGCGTCAGAAGATATTCTTGATGGTGGAAACGTTTCAGGAGACCGGCGAATGCTAATGTGCCGCGAGCTGGCAGGGATCGCCAGCGATTATATCGACGGTGAGTTGAGCACCGGCCGCGCCATGTCGGTCAAGATGCACCTGCTGATGTGCCGCCATTGCCGCTCGTTCATTGGCAACCTGCGGGCCAGTACCGAACTGTTGCGCGGCCACTCCTCGGCCCGGGTCGACCAGTCGGTCATCGACCGCATCAACGACCGGGTGACCGAAGCCCTGCGACAGCGCTCCGACGGTCCGGACCCCGACGCTTAAACCTTATGGTCCAGGGCCGGATCCGGCACCGGCAACCACAACAGGGCCCGGCGCTGCTGTTCCTTGGCCAGGGCCGCGGCCCAACTGTCCAGATCGATGGGCACCGTCCCGGTCACCTCCAGCCGCCGATCTTCCAGGGTTTGGGCCAGAGATCCCTCGGTCGCCAACGCCAGCTTCTGGTCGCGGTGACGCAACAGCGCCTCCACCTGGGGCCGGTAACAGCGCACCATCGCCGTCAGCCAGCGGTTTACCGGCCAGCTTGGGTAGGCGTGGTCGACGTTGAAGCCATCCAGCGCGGCAACCACCGCCTCGGCCCCCAGCCAACTCTCATCGGTAACCCAGCGATTGACCGCGAACAGCTCGGTGGGAAAGCCCCAGGCGTCCATGGCGATGGCCACCAGATGCGCGACCCGGTCCTTGCCCGTCGGCCCCAGGACCGGCTCAACCCCAGCGGGCAGGGCCGAATCCCGCAGGAACAGGTGAAAATGGCCGTGCTCGTCGTGGTCGCTGCGGTGGGCGTGGTAGTAGTACTGGGACGCCGTCGCCGGATCGAAAACATCGTCCTTGGGGTAATGGTCCAGCTCGTAGAACTGGCCCTGGCCCCGCAACACCTCACCCACGATGTTGAGGCCGCCTTTCTCCAGCACCCGGTAGCACTCCCGAATTTCCGCGACCGCCGCCAGGCTGGTGCGAATCTGCTCGTCGCTCAGGCTGTGTATCTCCGGTACCTGTAAGTCGATCATCTTGCGCTCTTCCTCTACCCTTGCCCTTGCCGTCATGGCCGGCCTTGTTTCCCGATCGGTTCCGGTGGCGCCTGGTGCTCACTGCAAGCGCCACCGGAACACCGCCGACACGGCGCCCTCAGGCCGCCGGCGCCGCCTCCTGGTTTACCCGCGCCGAGGCGCAGGGGTTCTTCGCGGCGCACGGGTTCTTGGTTGCGCACGGGTTTTTGCCCGCACAGGGATTGCAGGCGCCGCACTGGCCGCCCTTCAGGGCGCACGGATTGGCCGCCAGCTCCGCCTGCACTTTCGCCATGTAGGCGGTCAACGCCGCCAGTTGCTCGCCGTCCCAGGGCAGGGGCTCGGTGGCCATGGGCCGGACCATGCAGATCTGGACCATTTCATCCAGGTGCACGGTGCTCATGCCAAACACGTCCCGGGCCATGGCCACGGAGTGCGGGTAGGCTTCGGCAAAGGTGGCGTTATAGCCCGCGCCGTTGTTGTGGCAAGTGGTGCAGGCCAGGCCGTTGCTGCTCAGCGAGGTGTCGTTGAACAGCTTCTTGCCCATGGCCACCAGCGCACAGGGGTTGCCCTCATAGGGCTGATAGCCGGCCGGGCGAGTCACCCGCTTGGCGGCGCAGGGGTTGGGCTTAGCCGCGCATTTACCGGCCGCCGCACAGGGGTTGCAGCCCTTGGTGGCACAGGGGTTACAGACCGCGCAGGGATTACAGCCCTTGACCGCACACGGGTTGCAGGCACCCGAGGCGCAGGGATTCTTCA
>JBPEXK010000381.1:0-1361 GCA_052031745.1 Marinobacter sp.
GGGTCAGGTTCTCCTGGACGCTCAGTGCCGAAAAAATGCCCCGATGTTCGGGGCAATACCCGACACCCAATCTCGCAATATGGTGGGGAGCGCAAGACATGGTCTCCTCCCCGTTGATCATGATGGAACCGGTGCGGCGGCCCACCATGTTCATGATCGATTTCAGGGTGGTGCTGCGGCCGGCGCCGTTGCGGCCCAGCAGTGTTACCAGCTCGCCCCGCTTCACCACCAGGTCGATGCCGTGCAGGATGTGGGATTCGCCGTAGAAAGAATGGAGCCCGGACACCCGCAGCTGTTCGTAGTCTTTACCGTTAGTGGCTTGGGTCATCCTGCCGCCTCCGTTTCGTTGGTTTGAGACGACGCGCCACGTTCGCCACTGCCGGCAGTACCCATGTACACCTCGCGCACCCGCGGGTCGGCAGAGACGGTGTCGTAATCACCCTCGGTGAGCACGGCGCCCTGGGCCAACACGGTGATGCGGTCACAGAGTTTGCTGACCACGCTCAGGTTGTGTTCCACCATCAGCACGGTGCGGCCCTTGGCAGCCTTGCGCACCAGCTCGACGACCCGGTCCACGTCTTCGGCGCCCATGCCCTGGGTGGGCTCGTCCAGCAGCAGCAACTCCGGCTCCATGGCCAGGGTGGTGGCCAGCTCAAGCGCGCGTTTACGGCCATAGGCCAGCTCTACGGTGGTGGTGTTGGCGTATTCCGACAGCCCAACGGCGTCCAGCAGTTCCATGCAGCGCTCGTTCAGCCGGTTCAGGCTGGCGCCGGATTTCCAGAAGCTGAAGGAGTTGCCCTCGAAGCTCTGCAATGCCACCCGGATGTTCTCCAGCGCGGTCATGTGCGGGAACACCGCCGAAATCTGGAACGAGCGCACCACGCCTTTGCGGGCGATGGCAGCGGATTTCAGAGCGGTGATGTCCTGGCCGTTGAAGAGGATTTGGCCGCGGGTCGGGGTGAGGAACTTGGTGAGCAGGTTAAAAACGGTGGTCTTGCCGGCGCCGTTAGGACCGATCAAGGCGTGGATGTGGCCTTTCTGAATCTTCAGATTCACATCATCGACTGCCACAAAGCCCTTGAACTCTTTGACAAGGTTGCGGGTCTCCAGAACGTACTGTTCACTCATGAGCCAGTCTACCTTTGTTATTGTTGTACATTTGAACTAATCACCAGAGTAAATTGACGTATACGTAAACGTCAATATCTATTTTCGCTTTTCAAGGCTTTCTCACTTAGCAAAAAGTCGCAGACCAGCTCCAGGACCTGGTCCGGTTTTTCGAGGTGGGGCGAATGACCAGTGTCTGGCAGGAAAAGCGGCTGGGCTGATGGACCAATGCCGGCGACAATGTCGGTCACCTG
>JBPEXK010000382.1:0-5455 GCA_052031745.1 Marinobacter sp.
TACATTGCGCTGGTTTTGCTGGGCCCAAGCCTGATGATTCTGTTAGTGGTTTTGGCTTTTGTGGATAGCTGGCTGGATATCCGGAGGCGTATAACGCCCGCCGGGCCGGCTGAATAAAGCACGAAGAGGTTAACGAGATGGAAGTTATTCTGCTCGAGAAAGTTGCAAACCTTGGCTCCCTGGGTGACAAGGTGAAGGTTAAGGCCGGTTACGGTCGTAATTTCCTGCTTCCTTACGGCAAGGCTGTGCCTGCTACCGAAGCAAACCTGAAGGCGTTCGAAGAGCGTCGCGCTGAGCTGGAAAAAGCGGCTGCCGAGAAGCTGGCTGCTGCCCAGAGCCGCGCAGAAGCTCTGGAAGGCGCGTCCTTCACCATCAGCTCCAAGGCTGGTGAAGAAGGCAAGCTGTTCGGTTCTATCGGTGTGCGTGACATCGCCGACGCGATCACCGCTGGTGGCACCGAAGTCGAGAAGAGCGAAGTTCGTCTGCCGGAAGGTCCGATCCGCGTGACCGGCGAGTACGACATCGAGCTGCAGCTGCACTCTGACGTAGAAGTAACCATCAAGCTGGCGGTAGTCGCGGCGTAAAACGCCACGGTGTCCAGCCTGGCCGGTATCATCGGCCGCGCTTGATTGAACGGGCCCGAACCGGAGACGGTTTCGGGCCCGTTGCTTTCTGGTATTCTTAGTTTTTTCAGCCGCTCCCAATCCCGATGCCTTCCTCGTAAACTGGATGGTTCGTGGTACCCAGCAGAAGATGGTGTTATGGCCAAGCCCAATCTGAAACCCGCCAGTAGTGATCTTGAAACCAGTCGCATCAAAGTGCCGCCCCATTCGGTGGAAGCCGAACAGGCCGTGCTTGGCGGCCTGATGCTCGATAACCGCCGGTTCGACGAAGTTTCGGAAATCATTTCCGCCGGCGATTTCTACCGTCAGGATCACCGCCTGATTTTCGGTGCGGTGGAGCGCCTGGCCAGCGAAAGCGAGCCG
This sequence comes from Marinobacter sp., assembly GCA_052031745.1. Classification (GTDB taxonomy): domain Bacteria; phylum Pseudomonadota; class Gammaproteobacteria; order Pseudomonadales; family Oleiphilaceae; genus Marinobacter. The sequence continues at coordinate 987 of JBPEXK010000382.1, forward strand.
CTGGACGTGGTGACCCTGGCCGAGTTCCTGGAGCGGGCCGGGGACATCGAGGACGCCGGCGGACTGGCCTATCTGGCCGAGCTGGCGGAGAAGACGCCGGGGGCGGCCAACATCCGCGCCTACGCCGACATCGTGCGGGAGCGCTCGATTCTGCGTCAGCTGGTGGAGGTGTCGGGCAAGATCTCCGATTCCGCGTTCAATCCCCAGGGGCGCAACAGTAATGAAATTCTCGATGAAGCCGAGCGCAACGTATTCCAGATCGCCGAATCCCGGGTCAAGGAGGGAAGTGGGCCCCAGGCCATCAACCCGATCCTGACCAAGACCCTGAGCCGGATCGAGGAGCTGTTCGAATCCGGCGAGCAGACCACCGGTCTGACCACCGGGTTCCGGGACCTGGACGATCGCACGTCCGGCATGCAGCCGGCCGACCTGATCATTGTCGCTGGCCGTCCGTCCATGGGTAAGACCACCTTCGCCATGAACATCGTCGAGAACGCGCTGATCAGCACCGGTACCCCGGTGCTGGTGTTCAGTATGGAGATGCCGGCGGACGCCCTGGCCATGCGTATGCTGTCGTCCCTCGGCCGCATCGACCAGACCAAGGTCCGGGGCGGTAAGCTGGAAGAGGACGACTGGCCGCGGCTGACCTCGGCGGTCAGCCTGCTCAAGGACAAGCCTCTGTACATTGACGACACCCCGGGCCTGAGTCCCACCGAGATGCGTTCACGGGCGCGGCGGATTGCCCGGGAGAACGACGGCAAGATCGGCCTGATCATGGTCGACTACCTGCAGCTGATGCGGGTACCAGGCAACACCGAGGGCCGGACCGCGGAGATTTCCGAGATTTCCCGATCCCTGAAGGGCATTGCCAAGGAATTGAGTTGTCCGGTGGTGGCTCTGTCGCAGCTGAACCGGAGTCTCGAGCAGCGGCCGAACAAACGACCGGTAAACTCGGACCTGCGGGAGTCGGGCGCGATCGAGCAGGACGCGGACGTCATCATGTTCGTGTACCGGGACGAGGTCTATAACGAAGACACCCAGGACAAGGGCATCGCCGAAATCATCATCGGCAAGCAGCGGAACGGGCCTATCGGTACTGTCCGCCTGGCCTTCATCGGCAAGTTCACCAAGTTCGAAGACCTCGCCCATGGCGATTACGGCGAGGACTACTGATGCCGCGTAGTACCGTCGCCCACATTCATCTGGACGCCTTGCGCCACAATTACCGGGTGGCTGCCGAACGGGCCGGCCCGGCACTGGCGATGGCGGTGGTCAAAGCCGATGGCTACGGCCACGGTATCGCGCAAGTGGCGCAAGCCCTGGCGGACGATGCGCCCAAGTACGCTGTGGCCTGCCTGGAAGAGGCCCAGGCCATTCGAGACGCCGGGCTACTGCAGCCGGTGGTCATGCTCCAGGGAGTGCATGCGCCAGAGGATCTGGCGCTGTGTGCGCAGCGTGGTTACGAGCCGGTGCTGCACGACGACCACCAACTGGACTGGATGGAGCAAACCGGCGCACGCCCGACCTTCTGGCTCAAGGTCAACACCGGCATGAACCGGCTTGGCTTTGCACCCGAAGCGCTGGCCCAGGCCATGGCGCGCATCGAGCGTATGGATGCACGCACCGGGCTGTTGGGCTTTGTGACCCATTTCGCCTGCGCTGATGACAACACCAGTGCCATGACAGCGGCGCAAACCCGGTGTTTTGAGGAGGCCACTGCGGCCTGGCCGGGTTTAATGCGTAGCGTTGGCAATTCGGCCGCACATTTCATGCATGGTCAGCCGCTGTACGACTGGAGCCGGCCGGGGATCATGCTTTATGGCGGCTCGCCGGTGCTCGGGCAGACCGGGCCAGAGCTGGGATTGAAGCCGGTAATGACGCTGCAGGCGCCGCTGCTGAGCACTCGAGTGGTCCGGGCTGGCGAGTCGGTCGGCTACGGCGCCGGTTTTGTCGCCGACCGGGACATGCCGATGGGGATGGTTGCCATCGGTTACGGCGACGGTTATCCGCGGCACGCCGGTACTGACACGCCGGCGGCGGTCAACGGCCAACGCATTCGCCTGATCGGCCGGGTGTCCATGGACATGCTGGCGGTCGATCTGAGCGGGGCGCCGGATGCCAAGGCCGGCGATCCGGTGGAGCTGTGGGGGCCAACCGTCGGCGTGGATGAGGTTGCCCGCTGTGCCGGCACCATCTCCTACGAGCTGCTGAGCGGAGTCACCGGCCGGGTACCACGGCAATACCGCTAGCGGGCGATGCGATCCGATCGCCCGTCCGGCGAGTAAGTTCCAGTAGCGGCGGTCAGGCCGACTCGGGTTCGTGAATGATCTCCGCGATGAAATCGAGGATGGCAGCCAGGCTCTGATCATCGAGTTTTTTCAGGACCTTATGCACTACCATCTTGCTGCCTTTGAGCATGCTGCTGATTCCCATCTTGGCCATGCCCATCATCATGCTGCCGGCGTTTAGCCGCCGCAGTGGCTCAAGGAAGAAAAAATCCAGTCCGGCGTCGGTTAGCTCCACGATCAGTTCGAACAACTGATCTATGGCGGCCTTATCGGCTTTGCCGCGTTCCCGCAGCTGGTCCACGGTGTAGAGCGCGCGGGTGCGCAGTTCGTCCGGAATGGGTGCCACGATGTGGCTCTGTTGTTTCAGCATCTTGGGTCCTGCTGTTATAGACTGTTGAAAGAAAAGGTAAACAGATACACTGCCAGCGCCTGACGCTGGTGCTTATTGTAACCAAGGCCGTTCGGCGACCATTGGCCCGACCGGTTGGTAAACCCGTCATATCAGTGAAGTTCTGGAGGCATTGAACCCTCGTGCACGTGCTTGTTGTTCATGATTACGGCCCCTTGGGCAAATTGGTCCTGGAGCGTCTGCGCGACACGCCGCTGCAGGTCAGCCCACTGCTGGTGAGTGACCCAGCCGGCGCCAATCTGAACGCGCTCGAGAACTGGATTCCCGACGACACCGACCTGATCGTCAACGCCCTCTGGCTGTCCGATCCGGAAGTGGCCCAGAACGACCCGGAAGGCACCCACAAGGCGGCGTTCTCGCTGCCGGTAGCCATGGCCGAGTATGCCCGGGATCGTGGCATGGCGTTGTTACAGCTGTCATCCTGCTATGTCTTCGATGGCCGCAAGCAAACCGGCTATATCACTTCGAACCCGGGCCACCCATGCAACGAGCTGGGCAACTGGCAGTGGGAGTGCGAGCAGGCGATCCGGACCCTGTTGCCCCGGCACATCATCCTGCGCACCGGCTGGAGCCTGGCGCGCTTCATCCGCAAGGTGCAGGCCAGCACCGCCAGTGGCGAGACCCTGTCGCTGCCAGGCCGCTGCCGTGGTCAACCGGTCGCCGTCCGGGATCTGGCCCGGGTGGTGACTGCGGTCATCCAGCAGATCGACTGCGGCGCCGAGGTGTGGGGTACTTTCCAGTACGCCGGTGCCGAGGAGATCAATCTCTACGAGCTGGGCCTGGCCATCGCCGGCTTGCCGGGCATTCCTGAGGACATTCGGGTGGTGGACGAGCTACCGGACTGGGGCCACCTGGAGCCGGTGAACACCACACTGATCTGCACCAAAATCCGCAACACCTTCGGCATCAAGCAGCTACCCTGGCGCTCCGGGCTGGTGGATGAGCTGGCCATGCTGAAAGCACCCAGTGGCCGGGATGTGAAAGCGCCAGCGGAGTGAACCCGTTGGGGCAGGGGCTCCGCTAGCGGCAGGCGCGGTCGGAAAACTCCCGGGTCACCCCCTGCAGAGCCTCGATGTTAAGAAGCTCGATTTCGCGCCCTCGGGCTTTGATCAGTCCCTGGTTCTGGAATCGGGTGAACACCCGGCTGACGGTTTCCACCGCCAGGCCAAGAAAATTGGCGATGTCGCTGCGGGCCATGGGCAGGTTGAAACGGGTGCCGGACAGGCGCCGGCGCTGGAACCGGCTGGACAGTGACATCAGCAGCGCGGCAATGCGTTCCTCCGCTGTATTCTTGCTCAGCAGCATCGCCATCTGGTGACTGTTCTGGATTTCCTGACTCATCAACTGGTACATGTGGTGCTGCAAGTCCGGGAGCTTGGTGGTCAGCTCCTCCAGCTTGTGTACCGGGAACTCGCAGATGCTGGTGCGCTCCAGGGCTTTGGCCGTGCAGGCGTAGCTCTGCCCGCTCATGCTGTCGAGCCCGACGATCTCGCCGGGCAGGAAAAACCCGGTGACCTGCTCCTCGCCATCCTCTGACACAATCGACGTTTTCACTGCTCCGCTGCGTACCGCAAAGCAGGACCGAAACGTCGCGCTCTGGTCGAAAATGTGTTCGCCCCGATTGTAGATTCGCCCTTGCTGGACAATGTCTTCCAGGCGGTCGAGTTCGCTCTCGTCAATGGCCAGGGGCAGGCACAGATTGCTCAGGCTGCAGGTGTGGCAGGATGCCTTCAGGCCCGAAGAGGCCGTGCGAAAGGGGAGAGGTTGGGTCA
>JBPEXK010000383.1:0-1054 GCA_052031745.1 Marinobacter sp.
CCAAGAGTGTCGCACCGATCCTTCAATGCGCTTTTCAGCTGCCGGATCTGGCGACCATGAACCAGCGCCTGGATCACCAGTACGGCGATTACGCCGCCGGTCACGGCCCAGGGTACATAGGAAGGAATTTCTGCAAACATGACGGACGTCTCCCGTGTCAGCTTTCAAGCGTCAGGCCAGGAGGGCGTCCGTCGTTCGCGCTGTGGGCCGAAGCCCGGGGGATTACAGCGCGGCGATTTCCGCCCACTCGTTCTCTGACAACATTTTGTCGAATTCAACCAGGATGATCAGTTCACCATCCTTGTTGCACACGCCCTGGATAAACTTGGCACTTTCCTCGTTACCCACGTTTGGCGCGGTCTCAATCTCACTGGACTTCAGGTACACCACCTCGGCCACGGAATCCACCAGGATACCCATCACCTGATTGGCCGACTCCATCACCACGATCCGGGTGGCGTCGGTCACTTCCGCATCCGCCAGACCAAACCGGCGACGGGTGTCGATGACGGTGACCACGTTGCCTCGCAGGTTGATGATGCCAAGCACGTAATCGGGTGCACCGGGAACCGGGGCGATCTCCGTGTACCTCAGGACTTCCTGAATCTGCATGACGTCCAGACCGTAGGTCTCGTCATCCAGTCGAAAGGTCACGTACTGCAGTACCTGATCGTCCTGGACCTGATTGTGTTGTCCGCTCGGGGATGCCATAGCACTGTATCTCCTCTGTGGCTGCCCGGCGGGCAACCTGATCGTCAAAAAATCATCATCAGTGCCCAATACTATAGTTAAGGGCACAAACCGTGCCAGCGTGGCACGGTTTCATTCAGTAACCGACGTTTGCGTCAGCTCAAATCGAGATGTTGCTCCCGCTCCGCACGCGCCAGCAGGTGCGACATGGTGCGCACGTCGATCAACGCACACATGTGATCAATGACCGTACCCGCCAGCCAGGGCCGCTTGCTGCGAGCACTGCGCCAGCGCACTTCGTCCGGTCGCAAGGTGAACGACTGGGCCACGTCGTCGCAGGCCAGCCCCCACTCACTGTTGTCCA
>JBPEXK010000384.1:0-15739 GCA_052031745.1 Marinobacter sp.
ACTGGCACCCCACGGGGTTGCTGCAGTTGGCCTGGAACGACCAGGAGCAGGACCGCCAGCGCCGCTTTCTGGCCCGCAACCTCTACCCCGCAGACATCCTTTACCCGGTGGACCAACACCAGGCTGAGCAACTCACCGGGGTCCCCGCACCTACCGGTGGTCTGTGGTTCCCTCGCAGCGGCTGGCTCGAGCCCGCGAACCTGTGCGCCGATTTGGCCGCACACCCGGGCATTCAGCGGCGCTTCCAAGCCAAGGTAACGGGCCTTGAGAAGGTTGGCGGCCAGTGGCAAGTCAAACTGGCGGAGGGCAAGGTGACCGCAGAGCGGGTGGTGGTCTGTGCCGGTCATCTCTCACCTGCCCTACTACCCATCGCCGGCGAATTCAAGCTGAAGTCGATTCGCGGCCAGGTCACCCATCTGGACTCCGGCCTGCTCCGGCCGCCCCGCGCGGTGATTTGTGGCCCACGTTACCTGAACCCGGCGCACGGTGGCGCGGCCCTGACCGGAGCCACCTTTGACCTGCGGGACAGCAACCCCGAACCGACCATCGACAGTCATCGGGAAAACCTGTCAGTACTGACAGAGTTGTTACCCGGCATAATTGAGGCCGACGCTGACACCGCAGAGGTGGTTGATGGCCGGGTGAGCTTCCGTTGTGCCACCCACGACTACCAACCGGTAGCGGACGAGCTAACCGATTCCAACGGAACGGTCTGCGACCAGCTGTATCTGTTCACTGGCCTGGGCAGCAAAGGCCTTACCTACGCGCCTTTATTGGCGGAATACCTGGCTGATCGACTGACCGGGCAACCTCAGTGCCTGCCTGACCGGCTGATCCGGCGCCTGGCCAGTGCTCGCATCCACAAGCCCTCTGCCCCGTCCACGTGAACGGAACGTGCATGGCCCAGAGCAAACTTCAGAAGTGCGGGAATCGGCCGATAAGCGGATAATAGGGAAAATTTCTTTGGGGACGTGCAGTCATGTCAATCTTCGTCAGTGAACCAGGCCGCCCGATCGGGACCCGGCTACCGGAGGTATTCCGGGCGCGGCGCGTGGGAGATGTTACCGAACTGACCGAAGAACATGCCATCAACCCAAGCCACAGCGACGTCACGGACGCGGAGTTCCAGCAGGCTGCCAATTCAGGCCGCCATCGGGCCCTGGAGGAATACGGTGCGTCGGCCGGTGAACATCGCTCGGAACGGGCCTACCTACCCGTCTCCATGATCTGCTCGCCGGCGCTCTATTCGGTGCCGGCATCGTCGACCATCGCCCAGGCCCTCGCCACCATGGAAGAGCACGGCGTGCACCATCTGGTGATCACCGCCGACGACAATGTGGCCGGGTTGGTGGGATTACGCTGGTTGCTGGACTGGCTTCATCGCAACCAGGCCAACGCCCTGGATCAGGGCCTGCTGCATGTGGAGCTGCCCGCATTCCTGACCGCGTCTCCGGAAACCGACGCACACCAGTTGGCGAGGTTGATGCTGGCGCACCAGTTGAACGCCGCCCTGGTGGTCGACCCCAGTGGCAAGCCCACCGGGATCGTGACCAGCACTGACTATCTGCGACTATACGCCAGTGCTGGCCGGCACGAGGGCGCGGTCTGACCTATCAGGGTGTTGTTGGTTCGGGCGACAGCAGTTTGCCCTCGGGACTGAACACCAGCACCTGCCACTCATTGCCGATACGGGTCAGCGCTGTGATTTCGTCGTCCCGGTAATTGGCCAGAGCGATCACCTTTGAGTTGCCCTCGGCGAACTGGTAACGCCACTCGTTCTTGTAGGGCTCTTCTTCGGCAGATTCCTCTTCCTCCTCGGAACCGGCCTCCTCTTCCGATGCCTCTTCCTCCGGCGCCAGACCGTCTTCGACCAGGGACACCCGGGCCAATATGCCCTGGTCACCGGTGACCACATCGGTTGTCCCGTCGAAGCCACCGTTGGTAGAACCGCTGGTGACCATGTCCCCGGCAAAGGCCATCAGAGAATCAAAACTATCGTCTGCGGTGTCGTCTGCGTCGTTGAGCGTGTAGGCGCGCCTGATCAGCCCGGTGGTCGTGTAGGCCAGCAGGAAGCCGGCCTGACTGTCCAGAGGCTCCCGCTTAAGGCTGCGGTTGCCCTCCTCGTCGATCAGCAGCGAGTAATTGCCGGCGGTGGTGCCGAGCAGCCACATCTGGTTGCTGCTGTAGATGGCGTCGGTGAGCGGGTCATCGGCCTCTGAGCCAACCTGGAACACCGCCAGCCCACGCTCGCCGTTGGTGGTGCTGAAGTAGAAGGCGTCCTCGCCACCGAGCACTTCCTTGCCGCCCACCGAACCGGAAGCCGAGCCGAACAGCAGCGGCGCCACCGAGCGGGCCTCGGCGCCAACCACGTTGTCGTCATTGATAGAACCGACCTGGCGGGTCCAGGCGAGCTTTGGGACTTCATTGTCGCCGTCCAGCTGGGTATCGATGCGCTGCAGGAAGCTGTCCCGACCGCCGGTTCGGCGCTGATTAGGCCAGGTGCCGTTGGTGTCCCCGGCGATCAGGACATAACCGTTGTCGCTGTTGATATCCAGTGACTGCACCCGGTCGTCGGCATTGGTGCCGGTCCGAATGGTCCAGTTGGCCACGTATTCGCCACCGTTGGAGGTCTCGTCATACCAATACCGGGTGGCCACCACATCTGTTCCGCCCTGGGCCGTGGTGCCCGCCACCGCCGCATCGGTGCTGTAGGCGACCACAAATTCGAAGCGATCGACCTTGCCGCCGTCCTTGGACACCTCCCGCTTGACCGTGGCAATCAGGGGCGTTGGCTGAGACAGGCTGTCGGCGGGGTTGGAAATCAGGATGTCCTGCAGGGCATTGCGCTTCTGGTCGTAAATTCTGACCCGGACCTGATCGTTGTTCAGGCTGTCGTAACCGGCAACAAAGATCCGGCCCTGATGGGCGACCTCGAGATCAGTGGCGACGAAGCCGTCAGAGTCGTTAACCACCAGCGGAGTGGTGTGTTCGTTCAGATTGACCCTCAGGATGCTTTCATCAATCACTCGGGCGTAGTTCTCGCGGCCAGACTGGTAATTCTCATCCAGGCCCAGCAAAAATACCTGATCGTCGAGATCCGGATTGGAGTAGCTGCCCTCAGGGACCCGGAGCCGGAACCTGAGTTCGTCGACACCGACCGGGAACTCCAGCTCATCGGTGGGTGCCCAGCGGTCGTTGACCCAGCGCTCGGTGATCACCTCGTTGCCGGCTTCCACGTCGGAGCCCTTGGTTTCCTTGAGCCTGGCCTTGATGACCGCGTCGCGATCGCCGCTCAGTACCGCCAGATACTCCCGTTCATCACCCACGTTCAGAGCGTCCCGAGACCCACCATCAACTGTCTGGATGCTCACCAAGGGCTCGTTGTCCTCAATGTTGATGGAGGTATCGGCGCCTTTGTTCTTCTGGCCCAGTCCTGCCAGACCCGAGCGCACCTCCGTGAGGACAAGCTTGGCGCTTTCCTTCTTTTCCGGGAAGGCGTCGTCCACCACTTCCAGGCGGATGTAGCATTCGGTGATGCCGGGCTCGAGGGTGACCACGCCGCGGGTGTAGTTGCCGGATTCATCCTGCTGATACACGAGGTAGTCCAACTCTTCCAGGCGGGATCCGCTGCTGCTGCCGAGGGCAACGATGTCACGACCGATGGTGGCATCGTTCTCGTTGGCCTTGCTGTGGTCGCAGCGCTGGTGTTCCGGCGTGTAGGCCATTTTGGTGTCGGGATCGATATCGCAGCGGGTCGGATCGTATTCCGAGGTGAGCTCGAACGCCACGGCCACCCGGGTAACCGAGGGTTGGTCGAGCAGCACCTGAACCAGCACCGGTTGGGTTTCGGTGGTGACGGTCTTGGTGCCGGACACCGTGCCGTCTTCCGCATACTCGTTCACGGTGAAGCTGTGGCGGCCGGCGGTATCCAGTTCGGGGATTTCGCACTGATCGTCCGCCTCTGCACCATTCTCCCCCCTCGGCTCGGCGCCACTGGCGGCGCTCTGGCCCTCCGTGAAGAGCTCGTTCTTCAAAGTCAGTGCGTTGTATTTGACCTCGATATCGAACGGTTGCACCCCGGACATGCCGCCATCGGTGCTCACCAGGTTGATGCCGGGCTGCTTGCCCAGGTCTGCGTCGCCCCGGCTGCCGCCACTGAGACCGGGGACGCCGCGCATAATGATGCCCTGACGCGCCTTATTGCTGGTGTCTTCCAGGGCCAGCCAGGACGGTGCATTGGTCAGGGTGTAATCGAGGATGCCCTCGCCACCGTAGGCGCCGAAGTTGTAGTAGTACTCAACGCCCAGGAAGGCCTCTGCCGGCGGCACGCCGATGATGGTGGGGTCGTCTGGATCTTTTTCGGTCTTGCAGGCGACCAGTGCCGATGTGAACAGGAGAAGTGCCAGCAAGCGGCTGGCAGAGGCTGTGCGGGAGACAAAATCGGCGCGCATGGAAAAGTCCGTTTTACGTTGTTGTTATCGGGTGTCCTGGCGCTTGGTCCCAAGCCCATTTACACACCGTTACAGAACAACGCCATGGTAGCCAATTTACAATTACTGCGATCTGCGCGAGTTCTCAGATTTTTCCGCCGACGGGCCCGGCCGCCACTGGGCCAGCCGGGCACGCCAATTTGGGCTCAGTCATCGAGGCCGTGCTGTTTCAACAGGGCCAACAGGCCCTCTTCGTCGAGTACCGGCACTTCCAGCTGCTCGGCCTTAGCCAGTTTCGACCCGGCAGCCTCCCCGGCCACCACACAAGCGGTCTTTTTCGAGACACTGCCCGCGACCTTGGCACCAAGGCGTTCGAGCTTTTCCTTGGCCTCGTCCCGGGTCATCTGCGACAGGGTGCCAGTGAGCACCCAGGTCTCACCCTGCAGTGGCTGTTCTGCCGCCTCTGTCACCTCTTCTTCCTGCCACTGAACACCGGCGGCCTTCAGCGCCGCCAGGGTCTCCTGGTTGTGGGGCTGCTCGAAGAAGCTGCGAATGTGGCCGGCGACAATCGGGCCAACATCGGGCACCGCTTGCAGGGCCTCCTCGTCGGCGTCGGAAATGGCCTCCAGGGTGCCAAAGAAGGACGCCAGGGCTTTGGCCGTGGCCTCGCCCACCTCACGGATACCCAAGGCGTACAGGAAGCGCCAGAGCACTGGCTGACGGGATCGGTCGATGGCCGCGATCAGGTTGCTGGCCGACTTGTCGCCCATGCGCTCCAGGCCAGTCAGATCCTGCTTTTTCAGCAGATACAGGTCCGCTACCGTTTGCACCAGTTCGTGACCGACCAGGATATCGATCCATTTATCGCCCAGGCCTTCAATGTCCAGGGCCTTGCGGGAGGCATAGTGGCGAATGGCCTCCTTGCGCTGGGCCGGGCAATAAAGTCCGCCGGAGCAGCGGGCCACGGCTTCGCCTTCGATCTGGATGACGTCGGAACCGCACACTGGGCACTGCTCCGGCAATTCCACCGGCCGGGCGCCCGCTGGCCGTTTCTCGGCCACCACTTTGACGACCTGGGGAATGACGTCGCCGGCGCGCCGGATGAACACGGTGTCGCCGATGTGGGCATCCAGTCGGCGAATTTCGTCCATGTTGTGGAGCGTGGCGTTACTGACGGTCACCCCACCCACGAATACCGGCTTCAGGCGCGCCACGGGGGTGACCGCGCCGGTGCGGCCAACCTGGAACTCCACGTCTTCAATGACCGTCAGTTCCTCCTGGGCCGGGAACTTGTGGGCGATGGCCCAGCGGGGTGCCCGGGATACGAACCCAAGCCGTTGCTGCAGGTCAAGCCGATTGACCTTGAACACGATGCCGTCGATCTCGTACGGCAGGGAATCCCGCTTCTCCATCAGCTCGCTGTAGGCGGCCAGGCATTCCTCTGCACCCCGGGCCTTACGCATCTCCGGGTTGATTCGGAAACCCCAGTTCCTCACCTGCTGCAGGCCAGTCCAGTGGTCGTCCGGAAGCAGGGATTCATCGGTCACCGCCACGCTGTAGGCGCACATCTCCAGCGGTCGCTTGGCGGTGATGGTGGATTTCTTCTGGCGCAGGCTGCCGGCGGCGGCGTTGCGGGGATTCACGAAGGTTTTCTCGCCCTGGGCGGCGAGGCGCTGGTTGAGCTTATCGAACCCGGCCTTGGGCATGTACACCTCGCCCCGGACCTCAACCAGATCGGGAATGTCATCACCCCGGAGCTTCAAAGGCACTGACGGAATGGTCCGGATGTTCGCCGTGATGTCCTCGCCGGCGTAGCCGTCGCCCCGGGTTGCGGCCCGGGTCAGCTTACCGTGCTCGTAGTGCAGGCTGACCGCGAGCCCGTCGAGCTTGGGCTCACAGACGTACTCGATCTCGTCGTCGCTGCCCAGACGGTCACGGACGCGCCGATCAAAATCCCGCAGTTCGTCCTCGCTGAAGGCGTTGTCCAGGGACAGCATCGGGATGCGATGCACCACCTCCTCGAAGCTGGTTTCCGCACTGCTGCCGACCCGACGGGTGGGTGAATCCTCCGACGCCAGCTCCGGGTGTTCCGCTTCCAGGGTCTGCAGTTCCCGGAACAGGCGATCGTACTCGGAATCGGGGATGCGAGGATCGTCGAGCACGTAGTAGTGGTAGTTGTGCTCTTCAAGCAAAGACCGGAGTTCTTCAACCCGTTGGCTGGCGTCGGGTGTAGTGTTACTCATGAGTGTGCACTCTCATCGTTCAAAAAAAATGCCCGGAATTGTCCGGGCATTATCCCCTGCTCTGGCACCCGCGGTCAGACTCGCTGAGACCGCTGCTTGCGGTCAAATTCCCGGATCCGCTGCCGGCAGTGCTCAATGGTCTGGGGGGTCATGACACTGCGACGCTCGTCTTTGAGCTCGCCGCCCAGGTTCCGAACCACGCACTGCGCGGTTTCCAGCATGAACTCAAACGCCTGCAGTGAGTTCGACGGCCCAGGCATACTCATGAAAAAGCTGATGCCCGGGGTGGTCAGGGTCGGCATGTCCTTGGGCTTGAAGGTACCGGGCTCAACCGCGTTGGCCACGCTGAACTGGACCGGGCTGGTGGTGTCCGCCGCTTCGTGCCGATGGTAGATGTCCATGTCACCGAACTCCAGGCCACAGGCCTCGAACAGGTTCTTCAGCGCAGTGCCGGTGAATTCATCCTCAGAACGGGCCAGCACGTTGATCACGATGACCTCGCGGGCCTCGGGCCGATTGGCGCCGGCCAGGGGCTGATCGGCACCTTGCTCGGCCGGGCTGCGACGTGCGGTGTCTTCTTCCACCTCGGTGGTGACGGTAGACGGCGCCTGCTCCTGTCTCGCGGCCGGTTCACTCGGCTCCTCTGGGGCTTGCCACTGTGGCTCGGGCTCGGCCGGCTCGTGCGCGTCGGCGGGCTCGTCCACGGCGCCCCAGCCGGCCTCAAGGTCGGCGTCTGCATCGTCATGAGCGGAGAAGCCGGAATCCCAGTCAGAATCCTGCGGCTCGTCCTGCTCGAACTCCGGTACCGCCGACTTGGAAGCGGCCGTCACCGGGCGAGTCGGCTTGGGTTTGGGCGGGGCGAAACGGGAGGACCGTTCAGGTTTTACATAGCCACGCTCTTCCAGGGTGTCCCGGGAGATGGTGCGAGCGCCGCCATTGGGCAGTTCGGGATTGTAATGCTCGTCCAGGGGCGATTCTTCCAGCTCATCGGCCCCCATACCCGAGGAGATGGCCATGGACTCTTTGCGGGCGCGACGGACGCGACGAATACCATCGAGGACAATCCCGATGATGACGAGGGTACCTATGGCGATTAACCATTCCCTAAGTGACATAGTCCTGCTGTCCTGTTTGCGGATCGGAAAACATGATTACTCTAAGAAAAGCCCGTAATGAATACAACGCGCACCCGGGCCAGATGGCGTTTTTGTCATCCTTGACGGTTTTCTGTCCAATGCGCCCTAGGCCTCGGCCAGGGCTGCCGCTTCCTCCACGTCCACCGACACCAGCCGCGAACAGCCGGGTTCGTGCATGGTGACCCCCATCAGCTGATCGCCCAGCTCCATGGCGATCTTGTTGTGGGTAATGTAGATGAACTGCACCTGTTTCGACATTTCTTTCACCATGTTGGCGTAACGGCCCACGTTGGCATCATCCAGCGGTGCGTCCACCTCGTCCAGCATGCAGAAGGGCGCCGGATTGAGCTGGAAAATCGAGAACACCAGGGCAATGGCCGTTAGCGCCTTTTCCCCACCGGACAGCAGGTGGATGGTGCTGTTTTTCTTACCCGGGGGCCGAGCCATGATCGCTACCCCGGTCTCGAGCAGGTCTTCGCCGGTCAGCTCAAGGTAGGCGTTGCCGCCCCCGAACACCTTCGGGAACAGCGCCTGCAGGCCGCTATTGACCTGGTCGAAGGTTTCCTTGAACCGCTGTCGGGTCTCCCGGTCGATCTTGCGGATGGCGTTGTCCAGGGTTTCCAGGGCTTCCATCAGGTCGTCATTCTGACTGTCGAGGTAGGTTTTGCGCTCGCTCTGGACCTGGTATTCCTCGATGGCGGCAAGGTTGATGGCCCCAAGACGCTGAATCCGGTTGCCCAGCTTTTCCAGTTCGTCGGCCCAGTCTTTCTCGTTGGCGCCTTCCGGCAGCTGCTCCAGAATCTCCTGCAATTTCACATCCAGCTCCTGCAGTTGCTCGATGTGGTTGCCGGACCTGATTTCCAGGGCCTGAGACTCCATTTTGAGCTTCTCGAGCTTGGCGCGGACGTCCTGAATCTGGTGGTCGACCCGGGTGCGCCCCTGCTCCTTTTCCCGCACCTCGCGGTCGATCTCCTCGAGGGCATCGCGGGCGCTGCCCAGCTTTTCCTCTTCCGCCAGGCGCCGATCCAGCAGGCCTTCGAGCTGCATCTGCAGGTCTTCGATGGGCTCCTCGGCGCTCTCCCGAGATTCCCGCAGAATCTCCAGGCGCTCCTCGGTGCGTTCTTTCTGCATCTGCATGCGGTCGATGGTCTGCTTCAGTCCATCGCGCTGACTCTGCAGGGATTGCAGCTGCAACTGCAGTTGGTGGGCGTGATCGCGATCGTGCCGTGCGTCGTGGCGCAGCCGATCCAGGTTTTCCCGCAGGCTGTCGCGCTGCTCGAGCAAGCGCTCTTTCTCTTCATCACTGTCCTCGGTCGAGGCCAGGGCCTGCTGCCACTCCTCCCGGGCACGTTGAAGACTCTCTTCCTGATCCTCCAGGTTGAGCGCAACGTCCGACAGGTCTTCCCGGATGCGCTGCAGGCGGGCATCGATCTGCTCCGCCCGGGCCCGCAGCCCACTGATCTTCGAGGACAGGCCACTCAGTTCCCGGTCGGCGTCACTCAGGCGGGCCTGGGCGTCGTCGCGCTCGGCCTCGGCCCGTTCGGCGCGCTCGTGCAGGCCTTCCAAGCGTTCGCTGGCCTGCTCCAAGGCTTCCTCGGCCTGGGCCAGTTGTTCGCTCAGATCACTGACTTTCTTTTGCCGCTCGATCACGCCAACCTGGCCGGCATCGGAATCCGGCATCAGCAACCAGTCGGGGGACACCCACACGCCCTCGGGCGTGATCGCACTCTGGCCAGCGGCCAGGGTTGACCGCAGCGTCATGGCTTCGGCCAGACTGCCGACGGTTTTGATGCCCGCCAGCAAAGAGTCGAGCCCAGGCAGGCCTGAAACCTTGGCGGCCAGGCTGTTGCCCTCGGCGTGGCCCTGGGCCTGCTGGTTGGTGCTGACCAGTGCCACGCCTTTCGGCGCCGCGCCGATGGCCTCGCCCAGATCATCAAAGCCCGGCAAGGCCAAACCCTGGGTGAAGCGGCCAATCACCTGCTCCACCGCGAATTCCCAGCCGCTGTCGATGCGAAGCCGGCTGGCAACCCGGGGCGAATCGTTCAGGCCATGGTCGGACAGCCATGCCTGCAAGGCATCATCCTGCCCGCCCAGTTGTTCATCCAGCAGCGCCTGCTGGGATTCCAGGGAGGCGCGCAGGCTCTGAACCCGCTGCCGCTCCTCGCCGGCCGCCTGCTCCGCCTCTTTCTGGTTCTGGCGCGCCTCGTACAGGTTGTCCTGGATGGTTTCGATGCGTTCGGCCGCTTCCTCGCGCTGCAACTCGAGAGTCTCCTGCCGTTCCAGCAACTCCTCCAGTTCGGCACGGTCCATCTGGCCCTCAAGCAACGCCTGCTCGTCTTCCAGTTTGCGATGGCGGGTTCTAAGCTGTTCGATCGCGTCTTCCAGCGAGCGAATCCGGGACTGGGACAGTTCCGCCTGGCGTCGGGCATCGGAGGAGCGACCACTGAAATCTTCCCACTTCTGCTGCCAGTCGCTCATCGCGTCTTCCGCCAACTGCAGCTTTTCGCCGGATTCCTCCGAGCGCAACGCCAGGGCCTCCTGCTCCGGCTCAATCATGTCCAGCTCTTCCTGGATGCCAGCCAACCGGCCTTCGTCCTGCTCCAGTTCCCGGGCCAGTTCCCGCTGGCTGGCCATGGCCTGGTCCAGCTCGGCTGCGGTTTGCCGACTGCGCTCGCGCTGGTGCTCCAGGCTCTGCTCGATGCGGGCAATGTCGGCGCCGGCCTCGTAATAGCGGGCCTGGGCCTTGTTGAAATGCTCGGTGCGATCCAGGTGGTTTTCCCGCAAGGATTCCAGCGAGGTCTCCAGATTGACCCGCTCGGTGAGCAGCTTTTCCAGCTCTAACTCGGTATCACGGATCTTGCCGCGCCAGGTTTGCAGATCGTTGTCCAGGGATTGCCAGCGCAGCACCGTCAACTCAGCTTTTTTCTGGCGTTCCTCGGCCTTGTAGGCCTTGTACTTCTCCGCGGCAGCAGCCTGGCGCTCCAGGTGCTGCAACTGGCGTCCCAGTTCTTCCCGCAGGTCGGTCAGGCGCTCAAGATTTTCCTGGGTGCGGCGAATCCGGTTCTCGGTCTCGCGCCGACGCTCCTTGTACTTGGAGATGCCGGCGGCTTCCTCAATGTAAACCCGCAGCTCTTCCGGTTTGGCCTCGATCAGGCGCGAGATCATGCCCTGCTCGATGATGGCGTAGCTGCGCGGGCCCAGACCGGTACCCAGGAACAGGTCGGTGATGTCGCGCCGCCGGCATTTGGCGCCGTTGAGAAAGTAGTCCGACTGCCCCTCCCGGGACACCCGACGGCGCACGGAGATCTCATTGAAGCTGGCAAACTCCCCGGGCGCGGACCCATCGCTGTTATCGAACACCAGCTCAATGGACGCCTGGCCCACGGGCTTGCGGGCACTGGAGCCGTTGAAGATAACGTCGGTCATGGATTCGCCACGCAGGTACTTGGCGGAGCTTTCGCCCATGACCCAGCGCACGGCGTCAATGATGTTGGACTTGCCACAGCCGTTGGGACCGACGACGGCGGTCATGTTAGAGGGAAATGGCACTGTGGTCGGATCGACGAACGATTTGAAGCCGGCCAGCTTGATGGACTTCAGGCGCATATCAGGCACTCTCCTCCCTGAGAATGGTCAGAACCTGGTTTCGCTGGTGCTCGCCGAACGAACGGATGATCGCCTGGAGCCGGTCGGCGTCATCATTGACCGCGGCATCGGCGAGCTGACGGAAGAATTTGGCGGTTTCACCGATCTCATCCCGGAAATGCTCGAGCGCCACGAAATAGGTCCGGCTGATGGCCGGCCGGAAATTCTCCAGGGTTTCCTCCAGGAACGGATTCTGCACCAGCTTGTAGGCGTAGCGCATAACGCCGAAACCGGCGTCGATGACCTGTTCGGCGGCGTCCGATCCAGTGGAATTGAGCGCCGCGATCACCGCCTGGAGCTCACTGACCTGTCCCATGACACCGCTCAATTCCTTGCCGGACCAACGCTCCAGCACTTTCCGACCCAGCATGCACAGCAGATCGATGTAGATGTCGTACAAGCTGTTAACGCTGTCCGGAGTCAGGCTGGAAACCACGGCGCCCCGCCGTGGGTAAATATTAACCAGGTGCCGCCGCTGGAGAATCAGGAGCGCTTCGCGCACGGAGCCGCGACTGACATTGAGTTCGCCCGCCACTTTGAGCTCCTGGATGCGCTCACCTGGCTCAAGGTCTCGAGTGATGATCCGTTGCCCCAGGTGCTGGGCGATTTGTTCAGACAGACTTTCTGGGGCCTGAAACCTCATAAAAATAGTCGCTCACTTCTGCAGACGGCGTAGGTACAAGCGCAGAAGTCTACCACAGGCTCCGGCCAGCCCAATGCCCTACCAGGAGATTTCATGGGCCGGAGCGGCAAGGGCCTGCCGGTAAATTGACGCCACTGTTCAGTCGGGCGATTAATTGTTCTCAAACAAGGTGATAAATGAACCCCAAGACTCTGTTTTACCGTGCTTTTATTTTTATGGCACTGAATATGCTTAGACACACTCAAACCAGAAAAACCACTGATTAGAGTGAGCCGCAGTGAAACAGATACCTTCCATCGATCGTTCTATTGCCCGACCCCAGAAACTGGCGGAATTGCGGCAGGCACAGAAAGACTGGAACAACACTCCTGACGTGCTCACCCGCCTGACCCGGCGCCTCAGCACCACCCTCTCCCTGGAAACCCAATTGGGCATCCTGGCAGACGAGCTCAGCGACGTGGTGCCTTTCGATTCACTGAGTTACCGGCACCGCATCGCCCGACAGGATTTCGTGTTCGCCTCTGGCCTGGGCGGCCAGCACAAATGCGAATACCGGCTGAGTCTGGAGGGGGTCGCCTACGGCACCCTGGCGCTGTACCGGCGCCGGAAATTCAGCGAAGAAGAACTGGAAGGCATTGAGACCATGCTCGGGGCGGCCATCTGCCCGGTGCGCAACGCCTGCCAGTTTCTCACCATTGAGCAGGCGGCACTGACCGATTCACTGACCGGCATTCCCAATAAGCGAGCCCTGGACGACAGTCTGATGCGCTCAAGCCAGCTGGCCGACCGCCACCAGGAAAACTACTCGCTGATTCTGTGTGACCTGGACCACTTCAAAGCCGTGAATGACAACCACGGCCACATCGTTGGCGACCACCTGTTGCAACAGGCTGCAGAGAGCATCGAGCGCGCCCTACGTACCTCAGACAGCGTGTACCGCTTTGGCGGCGAGGAATTCGCCATATTGCTGCCGCATACCTCGGATCAGGACGCCCGTGACGTGGCCGAGCGCATCCGCCTGGCGGTCGCCAATATTCGTGTGGACTGCGGCGAAGGAAAGCTGTCGGTGACCGCCAGCTGCGGCGTAGCCACCCATCTCAGCGATGAGACCCCGGAGCAATGGCTGGCGCGGGCCGACGACGCCCTCTACCACGCCAAGCGCCAGGGTCGGAATTGCACCCGGGTGTTCGCGGCGATCGGTTAACCCCTGCTGGAGGCAGGCTTGGGCTTGCCGCCTCGCGGCTTCGCCCGCTCCGTTCCTTTACCTTTGGCCTTGCCCTTGCCGGCCGTCTTGGCTGGCCGGGAATCACTGACCTGCCAGCGGTTACCACCGCGCTTTACGGTCTTGCCCGGGCTCTTACGGCGCTGCCGGTCCTGAGCCGCCTGCTCACTCGGCGTCTTGGCCGGGATTGCTACCGACTCCAGACCCACGGTGCGGCTCAAGGTATCTACCGCCTTCTGATCCAGCTCTTCCCACTTGCCAAGGGTTAGCCGGCTGGGCAGGAACACCGGCCCGTACCGCACGCGCTTCAACCGACTCACCTTCACGCCCTGGGATTCCCAGAGTCGACGCACCTCCCGGTTTCGGCCTTCAAGCAGCGTGACATGGAACCAACGGTTCATGCCGCTGCCGCCGGCGGGACTGATGTCGGTAAACTTGGCCATGCCATCGTCCAACAGCACGCCCTGCATCAACCGCTCCAGCATGGCATCGTCCACCTCGCCAAACACCCGCACCGCGTATTCGCGATCGATCTGGCTCGACGGGTGCATCAAGCGGTTCGCCAGTTCGCCGTCGGTGGTGAACAGCACCAGGCCGGTAGTGTTGATGTCCAACCGGCCGATTGAGATCCAGCGGTGCTCTTTCAGCCTGGGCAGACGATCGAAGACAGTGGGCCGTCCCTCCGGGTCCTTTCGGGTCGTCACCTCGCCTTCCGGCTTGTTGTAGATCAGCACCCGACGCAGCACCTCGGCGGCGCCGGATACCTCGAGCCGCTTGCCGTCGAGTTCGAACCGATCCTCCACGGTCGCTTTCTGCCCAGGACTGGCAACCTGGCCATTGACCATCAGGCGCCCGGCTTCCATCCAGCCTTCGACTTCCCGGCGCGAACCCACGCCAGCCCGGGCCAGCAGTTTCTGGATGCGCTCAGGGCCGCCAGCATTAACGGTGTCGCCGGCCGGCTTGGCAGGCTGTTTCGGGCGGTGTGAACCCATGAATCAATCCTTAGTTACTGATTGAGGCCGCCAGGGCCTCAATGAAGTGTCTGTTCGCTCGCCGACTCTTCTTCCGGCGATTCGAATTCGATCTCGGCTTGCATGTTCTTCTCAATTTCCCGACCGATCTCTTCCAGGTCGCGAACCTCAGACAACGGCGGTAACTGGTCCAGGCCGCTGAGGTTGAAATAATCGAGGAACTGTTTGGTGGTTGCGTACATGGCGGGACGACCCGGCACGTCCCGGTGACCAACCACCCGCACCCACTCTCGCTCAAGCAGGGTTCGAATGATATTGCTGCTTACCGTAACGCCCCGGATGTCCTCGATTTCACCGCGGGTGATCGGCTGGCGATAGCTGATCAACGCCAGGGTCTCGAGCAAGGCCCGGGAATAGCGTTGGGGCCGCTCCTCGAACATCCGTCCGACCCAGGGCGCGTACTCTTCCCGCACCTGCAGGCGATAACCACTGGCCACCTTCTTGAGCTCGAATCCCCGGCCGTCACAGGCCTCCTCCAGCATCACCATCACGTGCTCCATGATCTGGCGGGCCGGCCGCTCATCTTCGGTGAACAGCTCTCGCAATTGGTCCAGCGACATGGGTTTGCCGGCCGCCAGCAAGGCCGCCTCAACAATCGCCCGGATACGCAACAGGTGTTCTTCGTTCATAGCGGTGAATTGAGCTCCAAAAGTCTCTTTGGTGTTGCCGGACGGCGCCGTCAGCTAGCCGCCCTGGCCCGTACGTGAATGGGCCCCAGAACTTCCGCCTGGACCACTTCGATCAACTGCTCCTTAACCAACTCCAAGGTGGCCAGGAAGGACACCACCACCCCCAGCTTGCCCTCCTCGGGGGAAAACAGGCTCTCAAAGGTGACGAACTGATCGTCCCGCAACAGGGAAAGAATTGCGGACATACGCTCGCGGGTCGACAGTTTTTCCCGCTCCACCTGGTGGCTGGTGAACAGGTCGGCGCGCTGCAGCACGCCCTGAAGCGCCAGCAGCATTTCTCTCAGATCGACATCGGGATGGGGCTGCGAAGACGGCAGCTTGGGCAGTGCCGCCGACGCTGAGAAGGTATCGCGGTCCATCCGCGGCAGCTCGTCGATGTCCTCGGCGGCCTGTTTGAAGCGTTCGTATTGCTGCAACCGACGAATCAGTTCGGCCCTCGGGTCCACCTCTTCGTCGTCTTCGCTTTCCTGGCGCGGCAACAGCATCCGGGATTTGATTTCCGCCAGCGTAGCAGCCATCACCAGGTACTCGGCGGCGAGCTCAAAGCGCATGGCCTCGACCACGCCGATGTACTCCATGTACTGCCGGGTAATTTCGCTGACATCGACATCCAGGATGTCCATGTTCTGGCGCCGGATCAGGTAGAGCAGCAGGTCCAGAGGCCCTTCGAAGGCCTCCAGAAACACCGCCAATGCATCGG